>JAYTWE010000251.1:0-7717 GCA_043744055.1 Magnetospirillum sp. | reverse complement strand
GGATTCAATCGCGTAGCGTCAGCATGAAAGCAGCAAATGGAGGGCCGAGATGTTTCGCTTCGTGGGTTTCCTAGTCGTGACCAGCTTCGCTCTTTATGGCGCGGTCAACTTCGTTGCGCGTCACGTCGTCACCAAGAAACAGGCAGGGGCAGCTCTCGGATGACGTCAACATTGCCACAGCCAAGTGAATAAAATCGCTTGGTTGGCAATATCTTTTTTTGAATTTCTATCTCTTTGACAGATTGCCAGATGTGTTGGCAGCGGTCATGGTCGCGATGGTAGTGCAATTATATCAGGTAACATTGATTCTGGTTGCTGGAGTTGGGAATGCCACGGAAGCAGTCTGATGCCTTGCCGAGTGAGAAGATGTTGGTTCTCTACCAACGTCTGACGCTGGATGCTGGGAGGCACTATCAGAGTGTGATTGCCAATGATCTCGGATGCTCGACCCAGAGGATTCCGCCTATGATTCAGATCATAGAGCGGCATATCGGCAAGGGTGCCTATATCCACAGCGGGCTGGATGGCCGTCGCCGCTATTATCAGCTCCGCACCAAGGCGGCAGAGACAGCTCTGGGCTTCTCGTTCGAGGAGCTTCGCTACCTGTCCATCTGCCGCGATCTGGCGGCACCGATGCTGCCGGAAGGAGTTGCTGATCGTATCGACCGCAGCCTGACCGCCTTGGCGCTACATCTAGGGGAGGCGAATGGCCATTCCCTTTCGGGTGCCCCCATCGGCTTCCGCAACAAGGGCTTCATCGATTATGGCCCGCATCTCGGCACCATCGCCGCCTTGCGCCAAGCCATCGAGAAGCGACAGGTGTGCCGGGTGGTCTATCGGGCCAGCGGACGCAGCGTCGAATCCGAGTACCGCTATGCGCCCGGCCGTATCCTCGCCATGAGCGGCACCCTGTACGTCCAGGGCTATCGCCTGCCGGAGGGATCGCTGCTCAAGGAGCGCCCCACCACATTCTCCGTGCATAGGATCAGCGATGTTGCTCCTACCGGGGAGTACTTCCGCTTCGATGCCGCCGACGCCGAGGCCCGCAGCTTCGGGCTCAACTGGCATCCCCCCAAGCGCATCCAGGTCCATATAGCGTCCCAGGCCGCCGATTATGTCCGCGATCGGGTTTGGAGTGACGATCAAGCCGTTGATGAACATCCCGATGGCAGTTTGACCCTGAGCGTCACCACGACCAGCGAGAAAGAGTTGAATGCGTGGGTGATGGGGTTTGGGGAGTTGGCAAATATCACATCTGACGGCGTGTGAGGGAAACATGGAAAACATTATTTTGGCCGACCAGGAAACCATCGACAAAATTAAGTCTGGTGACCTTTATGCGCTTTTGTCAGTTTCGAGTGATGACGATTTAGATCCGCTCGTAAAGAGCATTCTTGGCCGGTTCAGCAATTCTATTGACATTAACGATGATTATAAAAAGCACCAACCATTACATTCTAAATATCACAAGATTATTGGAGATGAGGTCCGCTTGTTTGGCGGAAATACATTCAGGAACATAATACGCGGGGGAGAGGGGCCTGCGTATGATGAAGTCGTCATAGATGTTTGCAAGAAGCTCAAGATTCCATTTGACGCGGATGATACGGTCAAGAATGAGAGCAATCTTCTCTCTATCTACCTTGAACAGCAATGGAAGGCTCTGAATCAGGAGGAGCGGGAGAAAATTGTCGCTGAAGCTCGGGAGGCGGCTTCCCATCATGCCGTTAACATAGGGTCGCTGGCTAAAGAAGGCGGGATTTTACTGCTCACCCGTTGGGCGCTTGGCCCCATAGGGTGGAGTTCCCTGGTTTTTAGCATTACTGACCCGGCCTTCAAGGTAACCGTTCCTTGTATCCTTCATATTGCATACCTTCGTAGAAAATTTCTAGAAAAGCATGCCGAAGCAACAGCTTGCGCAGCAGGTCAGGTGGGAAGCTCACTGGCTATTGTCGAACATTCAAATTTAGTAACGACCAATGCAATCTCAGATACATTGATTATTGGGGAGGCAGACGATAATCCTTTGCTATCCATGACGCAAATTTCAGAGCCAAACATCACCAAATGGCAATCTTCGGACGATTCTAATGATGGAATTAATCGCCTTAATCCTTTTTTTCAGGCTTTCCCAAGTCTTGTCACTACTCTAGATGTCGCATCCACAAAATATATGGAGGTTGTGATAAATGGGGATCTAGCAAAAGCGGCCGGCGGTGGGAACCGAGCTTGGACTATGGCCATTAGCGAAAAAACGGGAAAATCCGTTATCTCTGAACATGCAACATTATTCGAATCGTCACGACTATCGAATATTGTTAATGCTGCCGCTATATGGCAAATCGCATCCGTGGCCGTTGCCCAGAAGCACCTCGCGGATATCAGTCATAAGCTCACTGAGATTAAGGCAAGCGTTGAGCGTGTTAACCAGTTCCAGAAAAATGAACGTCGATCTGCGCTCACTGGCGCAATCCGTTACTTCGAACAGGTTGCTGAATCAGTCCTGGCCGGAGAGATATCGGACAGCATTAGAAACCAAATTGAACATCACGAGTCTGAATTGCTTCAGGTCCAAGATCACCTGCTGGCCGATATCCGACATGAGAGCGAACAGATTACTAAGGTAAAGGACACAGATACGTTTGGCTCCAAAGGCATGCAGGAAGCTATTCGGGGACATCAGAGGCTGCAGGACGACCTATACCAGCAATTGCTTCTTTGTATCCGCGCCCGTGCGTGCGGTTGGCAGCTACTAGTTGTCTTTCCCGGAGAGGCGCGCTTGAAAGAAAATCGCAAACGTAATATTCAGGAGATGCTTGGCGCCCTGAAAGAAAGTGGGGATCTCCTTAAACACACAGACACATTCATGCGGCAGAAAATTCGCAATCTTTCCTCAGCCTGGAATATGAAGGTGACACTGAACGAGAGGAAGCTTTCCCTTCTAGAATGGAACGATACTCTGATTGACCAGGTCGCCAAAGTCCGGGAAGGGATTGATCGGGATATTCAAGTGGCCGAAGCTGTGATCCAGGAGCAACGACAGCCTGTGAAAATAGCTCTTAAGATCGAGTGCGGTCGGATTGTTGCCTCAAGCGCTATCTGACAGCAGTATGACTGACGACGTCCGAGACTGGAGAGCAGCCCAACAATGAAGATCTCGACCATCCTCGATAAGATTGATGAGCTCCAGCTTTTCGTCCCCGCCTTCCAGCGGGAATATGTTTGGAAGCGCGAGGATGCCAAGCAGTTGCTCGACTCGCTGCTCAAGGACTATCCCACCGGAACCATGTTGACCTGGGAGACCAACCGCCCACCGGAGCTGAAAGGCCCCCACCATTACGACGAGCGGCAGGGTGCCGTCCGTATTCTGCTCGATGGCCAGCAGCGCATTACCACGCTTTACATGCTGATCCGCGGCTCCATTCCGCCATTTTACACGGAAGCCGAGATCGCCAACGATACCCGTGGCCTCTATGTGAATGTGGAGAGCCGGGAGTTGGAATACTATTCCAGGCAGAAGATGGAAAATGATCCTCGGTGGCAGAATATCACCGACGTTTTCCAGAAGAAAATAAGGCCGCGCGACATTCTCCGACAGCTTGAGGATCGAGGGCAGACCGTCAGTCGTGAACGCGAGGACGTTATCGACGAAGGCGTTCGCTCGGTAGAGCGTATCCTTGACCGTGACTTTCCTGAACAGACCATCCCCATCAAGGCGACCATCCGGGAAGCCATCGACATCTTCTACAAGGTCAACGCCAGTGGTGTGGCCTTGACCGATGCCGAGTTGGCGCTGGCCCAAATCTCCGGCTACTGGCCGCAGGCCCGCGATGTGTTCAAGAAGAAGCTGGCGAAGCTCGCCGATGCGGGGTTTGTCTTCAAGCTGGACTTTATCGTCTACGTGCTGCTGGGATGCCTGTATCATCTTGGGTCGGACATGCGAAAGCTGCATGGCGCCGACAACGACGAGAAGTTACGGGCCGCCTGGGCTAAGCTCGACAACCATGTGCTCGACTATGTGGTCGGCCTTTTGCGCTCGCACGCCTATGTCGATCATACCGACGAGATCAACTCGGTTTATGCCCTGGTTCCCATCATCGTCTACTGTTTCGACAAGGAGGGCGCCCATCTGAGCGACGCGGAAATCCGCAAGATGGTCAAGTGGTTCTACTATTCGCAAATCCGCACACGTTACGTCAGCCAATTGCCGCAGAAATTGGACCGTGATCTGCGCATGGTTTCCCAATCGCCCAGCCCTTTCGACGACCTGCTGAAGGTGATCGCCGAGGAGGAGCGCCCATTGGAAATCATGTCTGGCGAGTTCGAGGGGCGGGCCATTACCCACCCGTTGTTCGGGCTGATGCGGTGGTACTTCAAGAGCCAAGGCGCGGTCTGCTTTTCCACGGGGGTCGCCATCCGGCAGGCGATGGGGAAGAGGTACCAGTTGGAGAACGACCATATCTTCCCTTATGCCCGGTTAAAGAAGGCGGGTTACGGCAAGGAAAACCGGGTCAAGTATGCACTTGCCCAAGAACTTACCAACCGTGCCATCCTTACCCAAGTAGCCAATCGCACCAAGTCGGATGCGGAGGCCAACGGCTACCTTCGTTCGGTGCTGGAGAGGTTCCCCAAGGCGCTGGCGCAGCAAAGCATTCCCGCCGATCAGGCGCTTTGGGTGATCGAGAAATTCGAAGCGTTCTTGATAGCGCGCCGCAAGCTACTGGCCAGAGAGTTGAACACTTTTCTCGACGGCATCGCGGAGACCGGAGAAACGACAGTGGCAGCCTCGCTGGAAGATCTCATCGCCGAGGGCGAGACCGACGACCTCGAATTCAAGTCCTCGCTGCGCTGGGACTTAAGGCAGCAGACCGTCAACAAGAAGCTGTAGGATGTGATCCTCAAGTCAGTTTGTGCCTTCACCAATGGCCAGGGCGGGACTCTGCTGATTGGCGTCAACGACCAGGGCGAGGCAATCGGACTCGAACACGATTACGCCACGCTGACGGGCGCGAACCGAGACAAGTTTGAACTTCACCTGCGCAACCTGCTGAACGAGACGTTCGGCGCCGCCTTTGTGACCACCAGGTTACGGATCACATTTCCCGTTATTCTTGGCGAGGAGATCTGCCAGATCGAGATAAGTCCGGCACTGGCACCCGTTTTCGTCAAGCTGGCCGACAAGAACGGACAATTGGCCGAAAAATTCTATGTCCGCAGCGGAAATTCATCACAAGAACTGCCGCCCAGCGAGACTCAAGCCTATATAGCAGAGCGTTTTTCCTAAACCGAGGTGTCGGATCGGTCGGTTCCGTGGATTCTCAGGCTTTGCTTCGTCGCCCACGCTTGGCCTTGGGTGCGGATTCCCGTGTTGCCTTGATGCGATCCAGCAGGCTGGAGGCCGGTTCGTCGGCGGGGTCTTGCGGCACCAGCTTGCCGGTAAAGGCTTTGTCGAGAATGGATTGGTCGAGGCGGGAAATCCGAGATGCTGCCAAAGAGGTTTCTTGGGCGATCCGTTGGACGGCCAGGAACTGCTGTTCAATTTTGCGGACGATTTCCGCCTGCTCGGCAGCACTCGGGATCGGCACCGGGAACGCCCGAAGGTCCGAAAGATTGATTCCTGTTTGGGCAACCCCCTTGGTGTGTCGGGCCAGGAAACTGGCCCCATGCGGTGACGCCAAGAGATAGCAAACGAAAGCGGCATTCATCGCGGGAAGGACGGGCACCATCGCAACCTCGCGGCTGATGTTCATGCCCGCCATCGTCGGTGGAACCACCGCTGTTTCTCCGACGCTGCCCCGAATGGCGATTAGAACTTCGCCCCCTTTCAGCACCGTTCGTTCATATTCCGAAGCAATTACCGGATCGACCAGCTTCAAAATTGAAAGATCGATGCGGAAATTTTTGATGTCGCCGCACCGAACGGTGGGCACCCCGCCATCGAATTGCTTGCCGGTCTGAATGATGCCGTATGGAATGCCTCGGGATTGGTGGCATACCTGTTCCAAGGTCGTGCGGTGCCATGGGAGTTCGTCGGGCAGAGGATAAATTTCAGAGGCATCTGGGGCTGGCGGACTCAACGATGCTCGTTTGCTGCCGGTCTTCGTTCTTTGTGCCGCGAGGTCGGCCACGGTTTGAGTTGGATCAGCGAGGCTGGGCGAAGTCATTCGCCAATCCGCCGTCAAGTCGCCCCTGAACGCCGCCTCCAGCACCGCCTGCCGGTAGCGTTCGATCAGCCTGGGGATGTGGGCGAGTTCATCCCTGGCCCGAGATGAACGGGAAAACAGGGAATCGATCTTGGCAATGATGCGATGTTGTTCAGCGGCAGGAGATAGTCCGATTTTGTGGTCGATAATGTCCGGCTTTGCAAGGCCGGGGATATCGCCTCGTGCCCCCTTCAGTATTTCGGCGATGGTGTGGTCGATGGCACGATGAATATATCGCGTGTTGATTTCTGACGATGGCTCGAAAGCATAAATGTCGCGGCCAATTGATGCTGCAACTCCGGGAAATGTAGTCCCTACACCGGCTCCCTTCACCGTAATGAATATCGTGTTTCCGCAGACCTCTCGGGCTGGTGCGGTTGTCCATTTGTCGAGGTGGACGGATTTCCCGTCCCATTGCTCGGGTCCACTTACATACGGCGTTCCGTTGCCCTGGCGATTGACAGCACTCGACGGCGGAGACTGGCCGCAGTGCAGTTTTCCAAGTTCCCCCAACGCAACATTTTCCCATCCACTCGGAAGCTCGTCGTTCACTCCGCAGCCTCCTCGACCTCGGCCCCATCGCCGCCAATTTCCTCGGCCAGGGCCGTGATCTCATCCAAAGCGGCTTGCAGATGGCCCATGATGGCGGCGGCGATTTCGCCGGGTTCGCTCAATCCATCTTCGGGGTCACCGCTTTCATCCCGCAACCAGGACAGGTCGAGGTTGTCGTTGCGGTCGGTGATCTCCTGGCGGGTGAAGCAACGCCAACGGTCCTCGGGATCGATGAGGGTGGCATCGCGACTCCGCCCAAGCGGGTGGTCACCGAATACCCGCTCGAATGGGGCAAAGGTGCTGAGTAGCAGTGGGCGGGTCTTGCCGAAGGCGGGCATATTGGCCCGCATGTCATAGACCCACACCGCCTTGGTGTTGGCCTTGGCGGTCTTGCCCTTGGTGAAGAATATGACGTTGGTCTTGACCCCCTGTGCGTAAAAGATGCCGGTGGGCAGCCGCAGCACGGTATGGAGGTCGCACCAATCCATCAGCATCTGCCGCAAGGCCCGGCCCGCATTGTCCTCAAACAGGACGTTATCGGGCACCACCACGGCGGCCCGGCCACCGGGCTTCAAGGCCCGGATGATGTGTTCGACAAAGGCCAATTGCTTGTTGGACACATCGGCGGTGACGGAGAAATCGCCACGGGTCGGTCGGCCACCGCCCTTCTTGGTACCAAAGGGTGGATTGGTGATGATGACGTTGGCTTGGCCCAGCGATTCGCCTTCGTGCGACAGGGTATCACCCTGCTGGACGCCATAGCCCGCATCTCCGCCGATGCCATGCAGCATCAGATTCATCAGGCACAGGCGATGGGTGTCGGCAACCAGTTCCAACCCGACAAAGGCGTTGTTGCGTTGAAAGAACCGCTGCTCTTCGGCCAGGGCATAGAGGTCGTCGGTCTGGGCCTTGATGAAGTGATCGGCGGCGACGAGGAACCCGGCGGTGCCAGCGGCGGGGTC
>JAYTWE010000250.1:0-5468 GCA_043744055.1 Magnetospirillum sp. | reverse complement strand
CTGACATGATCGCGCATATAGCGGTTAATCATCTCGCGCATGGCTTCCAGGCCGGTATGAATCCGGGATGCGGCGTTCAGGCTTTGGCGCGATAATTCGCGCACTTCTCCGGCGACGATGGCGAAACCGCGCCCGGCTTCGCCCGCTCGTGCCGCTTCGATGGCGGCATTCAGGGCCAGCAGATTGGTTTGGGCGGCAATGGCCTGGATACTTTTCAAGATATCGTCGAAGGTCGCCGTGTGCTCGATGATCTCGTTGAATCGATCGCGTGTAATGACGATTTCGTTTTTGCGCTGCTCGGTATAGCCCTCCATTTCCATAACGAAATGGTGGTTGGAGGCGATGCGGTCCTTGGATGCCACAATGATCGCGTCGGATTCCTGGCCGGAGGACAGCAGGAAATGGGTGAGGTCCTTGGTCTTGTCGTTGATGACGCTTAGGCGTTCCAAGATGTTGCTGGCCGAGCCTTCGGTGAAGGTGATGGCGCCGTCTATCTGGCGTCGTAGAATCTCGTTCACCGTCTCGAACTTGGCGAATTCAGCGGCGATCACCAGGGCGCGGGCCTTTGCCACGTCCAAAGCGGCGCGGTCTGATTCTCTATCCGCAAGCAGCGCCCGAATGCGCTCGGCATCCCAGGTGACACCGTCCACATCCAGATCACCCGACCGCTCGACCACCTGTTGGCGGGTGACGGGGCCATAGAGAAGTGTCGCGCTCAACACGGCGGCATAGCCCAGCAAGATCGCGGTGACCGTACCGATGGCGTCGAGGGAATTCTGGCTAGTCCCTAGATAATCCATGATCCGATGAAACGGTCCATGAAGAAAGAAGACAGCCAGGAAGGCCCCGGCAAGGGTTCCTGCCATCACCAGAATCTGGAACCGGATGAAGGGGCCAAGAAGGATGATCCGAACCGGATTCATCCTCTTGGTATCAGCCCCCGCAACGCGTGCGGGGGCCTGTAACGGGTTAGAACTCGGCATAATCATTGTCGGAGTTCTCTTGCTGCGCCTCTTTCTGGTGGAGCTTGGCCAGATGAGAGTGGGCGGCGGGCTTGGCGGCCGGACGTTTCACCGGGGGTGCGGCCTTGGTTGAGCGGCTGACGGCAACAGCGGTCTTGGCCGCTTGGTTGCCGACCTGGAAGAAGCCCATCAACCGGTTCAATTCCCCGGATTGTTCTTCCAGGGAATGGGCGGCGGCGGTGCTTTCTTCCACCAGGGCGGCGTTTTGCTGGGTCATCTCGTCCATCTGGGTGATGGCTTGATTGACTTGGTCGATCCCGGCCGCCTGTTCCGAAGAGGCGGCGGCGATTTCGGCGACGATATCGGCAACCCGTTTTACCGAAGACAGGATCTCTTCCAAGGTCTTGCCCGCACCCTTGACCAGTTCCGCCCCACCCTTGACCTCGACGGTGCTTTGGCTGATGAGGGTCTTGATCTCCTTGGAGGCCTGGGCCGAACGCTGGGCCAGATTGCGGACTTCCTGGGCCACCACGGCGAAGCCCTTGCCCGCATCACCGGCACGGGCGGCTTCGACTGCGGCGTTCAGGGCCAGCAGGTTGGTCTGGAAAGCGATCTCGTCGATCATGCCGACGATGTCGCCGATCTTTTGCGAGCTTCCCTCGATACGGCCCATGGCGTCGACGGCATTGGCGACGACCTGACCACCGGACGCGGCAACTTCACGGGCTCCTGCCGCCAGCTGGTTGGCCTGTTGGGCGTTGGCGGCGTTCTGGCGCACGGTGGCGGCCAGTTCCTCCATGGAGGCTGCGGTCTCTTCCAGGGCGCTGGCCTGTTGTTCCGAGCGTTCCGACAGATCCTGGCTGCCAGCAGCGACTTCGGAGGCGGCCGAGCCGATCTGTCCGGCGGCCGAGTTGATGTTGGTGACGATATCCAGCAGCTTTTCCGCTGTCTTGTTGACGTCGCCCTTCAACTGGTCGAACAGGCCGGAATAGGGGTTGGTGATGCGTTGGGTCAGGTCGCCCTGAGCCACGGCGCCCAGTACCGAAGCCACATCCTTCAAGGCCACGCCGGTCAGATGGACAAGGTTGTTGACGCCCTCGCACAGATTGAGCAGGAAGCCGGACTTGCCGTCCAGGTCGATGCGGCGATCCAGATCGCCGGTGCTGGCGGCCTTGGCCACTTCGGCCACTTCGGCGACGATTGCCGCCTCGCGCTTGCGCTGGTCTTCCTCGGCCTGACGCTGTGCTTCTTCCGCCGCCTTCTGCTCGGCTTCCATGCGGACTTTGTCGATGCCGTTCTGCTTGAAGACCTGCACGGCCTTGGCCATCTCGCCGATTTCGTCGGAGCGATCCAGCGCCGGGACGGTGGTGTCGAGCTTACCGTCGGCCAGCGCTCCCATGGCTCCGGTCATGGCCCCGATGGGGGTGATGATGGACCGCGCGATCAGATAGGCAAAGGCCAGACCGGCCAGGATGGCGATAAGCGAAGCAATGATGCTCGACGCTTCCTGGGCGGCAAGGTCGGAGACCAGTTCCTTATCCAGCTTGTCCAAATAGGCCGCCTGGGATTCGCGGGTCTTCATGGCCAGATCGCCGAACTCGGCGGCCTTGGCTGCCATGACGTCATTGGCGAGGTGATTACGCTCCAGCACCGCAATGGCGGCTTCTTGGAAGGCTGCCTCGTATTTGACGGCCAAGCCGGTGGCGTCCTCTATGGCCTTTCGGGTTTGCGGGTCCTTGGCCAGGGGCAGCACATGCGCGATGTCCTTATCCATGTCCAGGCGCAGCGCCTTGACGTCCTCGGCTCCCGCCTTGGTGGGGGTAAGCAGGAAGCGCAGGGCGGCGACGCGCATGCGCATCAGCCCTTCTTGGACCTGTCCCACTTCCGAGGCCAGTTCCCATTCTTTGCGGGTTTGGGTCGCGTTGGTTAGATCGGAAAGCTGTTTGCGAGCAGCAAGGCCGACGGGGGTCATTCCCTCATTGACCAGACGGTCGCGCTTGTGGCGCAACTCGATCAGATTGGCGAAATCAACCAGATAGCCGTCGAACAGGCGCTGCATGGATTCCAGATTGGCCTTGCGGCCGGAATCCATGGTTGCGGCGATGGAATCGGCAAGGTCTTTCTTCAGGCTGGCCTGAAGCTCCTTGGCGCGGGCGATACTTTTTTCGTCGCCGGTAAAGACAAATTCGCGGACGTTGCGGCGCATGCCAGCCACGTTACGTTCGATGGTCAGTACCCGCTGGGCGTTGGTAACAACCGACTGATAGGTATCGACGCCGTGGGATGTCTTTTTGGCCCCCCACAGGGACATGCCCGCGATGGCCGTCAGGAACACCAGGATCAACAGGAAGCCGCCGTAGATGCGACCTTTCACAGAAAGTCCGTTCGACATTGTCTATCCCCTGAAATTCAAGCGGCCACAACCGCGGATAACACAGCCTCGTCAGGCCCGATAAGGCTGTCGAGATCCAGCAACACCACCATCCGCCCCTCGACCGAAACAATGCCGGACAGATAGCCCTGGTGCCCCTGGTGATCCAGATTCGGCACCGGTTGGATATCGGAACTGGCCACGGTGACGATGTCGACCACGGCATCGGCCAGCAATCCCACCATCATTTCCTGGATGGCGACAACCAGAATGACATGAGTGGGAGTCACCTCGGTCCGACCGCGACGAAAGCGGGCGCGCAGGTCGATGATGGGAACGATGGAGCCGCGCAGATCAATGACGCCGCGCACATGTTCGGGCGCTTCCGGCAAGGTGGTGGTCGGCGTCCAGCCTTTAATCTCGCGGATCGCCATGATGTCGATGCCGTATTCCTCGGTTCCGACCGTGAACGAGATGAACTGGCGCGTTACGGCTGCAACAGTGGAAGGGGCAACAATAGCTTGGTTCATGGAGACACCGCTTCAGTTGGATTGGTGATGCTTACATGATTTTTGATGAATGTCATATGGCGAATAGGTTATGCCAACTGTAGAGGTAAACGAACCGTTGATTTCCAAGGCGACACAGCCATTCACCGTAGACTAGACGATCCATCGCCATATGCCCAGCAGGTCGATCCCCACGAAGACGGATTGAAGGGCGGTCAAGGCGTGGTCGCGGGTGCGAATGCCGACCCAGCACCAGGCGACGGACGACACGAAGAAAAAAGCAAAGCCCCAGCCGCTGCCTTCAATATTGGCCGCCATCAGCAAGGCCCCGATGATCCCGGCTGCGGTTCCCACCCATTTGACCGTTTCAAGCATTCATGATCCTTCATGTGGATATTGAGTGGGGAGCTGGGCGCGGCACCAGTCGGCGGTCAGGAATAATCCATCGGCCGGGGTGGTCTGTGCCTGAAAGCCGATCTCGCGGAAGGCGAGGGCCGGGTTTCCGAGCGAGGTGCGGATATCGTTGGGCCGAGGAGGGGAATGAGTGATGGCGGCCGAGGAGCGGCAGGCGTTCTTGACCGCTTGGGCAAGGTGATTGATGGTGATGCTCTCACCCTGACAGACATTGAATGCGCCGAAATAGCCGTCGTCCAGGGCCGTCAGGCGCGCCATGGAAAGCTTCAGCGCTCGAACAACATCGGCGACAAAGACAAAGTCGCGCGTCTGTTCGCCATCGCCGAGGATGGTCAGGTCCTGTCCTCTGAATGCCCGGTCGATAAAAATGGAGGTTACCCCGCTATAGGGGGATTTCTGGTCTTGGCGCGGCCCGAAGACATTGAAGAGGCGCAGTGCGATGATACGACTGGCAAAGGCGGCTGCCGCGACTCGTCCATGCAGTTCCGATCCCAGCTTATCGGCGCCATAAGGGGAGATCGGCAGGGTGGGGAAGTCTTCGGTGATGGGCGTGCCGCCGCCGTTGCCGTAAACGGCGGCTGATGACGTGAAAGCCACGGGCAGAGGATTCTTGGCGCCGCAATTCTTGGCGGCTTCGAAGACATTGATCGAACCGGTCTGGTTGGTTCGGTGGGTGACCGCCCAGTCCTCGCTGCTGCGTTGGACCGACGCGATCGCGGCAAGGTGAAAGCAACCATCCACGCCCGTCATGGCCTGGGTCACGGTGGCAAGATCACCCACATCGCCTTGGATCAGTCGGGCGCCTGGCGCCAGATTTCGCCGCTTTCCGGTGGAGAGGTCATCAAGGACCGTCACTTCGTGCCCGTCTTTGAGAAGGCAATCCACAAGATGCGAGCCGATGAAGCCGCAGCCCCCCGTGACCAAAAAACGCATTTTCTGTTCCTGCAATCGGACGATATTACGAACCAGCATATCTTGTGGGGGAACGCACTGTCCTCGACAAGGGGAACATACGCAGGGCAACGAACTCAGGTGAACGAAAAATTAATAGCGACACGGACCACGCCATTTTGAGCGCGGAGGCCACCGCCAATAGTCGTCATGTGCGGGCTTGTCCCGCGTACCCACGCCGTTCCACCAGCATTTTGCCAGACGGAAGGGCGTGGATGGCCGGGACAAGCCCGGCCAAGACGATGAAATTAACCAATTCGA
>JAYTWE010000249.1:0-5897 GCA_043744055.1 Magnetospirillum sp. | reverse complement strand
GCCGGATGCGCGATGTGGACTTGCCCTGAAAGAGTGGAGAGCTTGATGTGTCATTTTACATTGGGAGACCACGATGACGGGACCGGCGATGAAGACGGTGACAGAAGAGTTTCGGCGTGAGGCTGTTCGCATTGTGCAGAGCAGTGGACGGACAATTGGGCAAGTTGCGGCTGATCGTGGGATTGGCAAGTCAACGCTCGGCAAATGGATTTCGCGACATCGGGAGGCGGATCTTTTGTCCGGGCCTCACGATGATGTGCAGAAGGAACTGGCCCGTCTGCGTCGTGAAAATGAAACCCTGCGCGCGGAACGTGACCTGTTAAAAAAAGCAGCGGCCTTCTTTGCACGAGAGACAAGTCGATGACGTTCCGGGTCATCGATGAAAAGAAGGCCGATCTGTCCATTGACCGGACTTGCGCTCTGTTTGGAATCAGCAGCAGTGGCTATTACGCCTGGAAGCATCCTCCTCCCAGCAAGCGGCAGCTGGGTGACATGGTGCTTTAGGTCGTCATCGGGGCGCCCGATTGATGCGCGAGAACGGTCTGAAAGACTTGCAAAAGCGCCGTTACAAGAAAACCACGGACAGCAATCACGGCGGCCCCGTGGCCCCCAATATCTTGGATCAGGACTTTATTGCCGAGCAATCTGACCGTAAATGGGGCGCAGATATCTCGTATATCTGGACAGCCGAGGGCTGGCTGTATTTGGCTGTGGTGGTCGACCTGTTCTCCCGACGGATTGTCGGCTGGGCCACCAGTGACCGGATGAAAAAGGACTTGGCCCTGACCGCCATCAAACGGGCCTTGATCCTGCGCCAGCCGTCAAAGGGCCTGATCCACCATTCTGATCGGGGCAGCCAATACTGTTCCAGAGAATACCAAAAGCTCTTGGTTGATCACCAATGCGTCATATCCATGAGCAGTAAGGGGAATTGCTACGATAACGCCATGGTCGAAACCGTGTTCAAAACCATCAAATCCGAACTGATCTGGCGGACCATCTGGCAATCACGCAGCCAGGCCACAACCGCCATTGGACATTATATGGACGGATTCTATAATCCTGTCAGGCGGCATTCCGCCCTGGGATACAAAAGCCCCTGTCGCTTCGAGGCCGAAGCGGCTTGAGGGAGTGTGACGCTCTCCATAATTTCCGGGCAAGTCCACTTCTGACCGTGCGCCATAGGTGGGGTCTCCGGGGTACTATTTTCCCCGTATTTCCCCCAAAACCCTGATTCCTGTCAAGAAGCCCTTGGAAAATGGCGCGCCCTGTTGGATTCGAACCAACGACCTGCCGCTTAGAAGGCGGCTGCTCTATCCTACTGAGCTAAGGGCGCTGTATTACCTGGGCATTCCTAACATCAAGCCATTATCGTGCGCAATACGCCGAGGCTGGTCGGGGGCGCCGTCGAGTCTTCAGGTCATGTCGGAAATTAGAAGCGACCGAATTCCAGCTTGTCGAAGCGGAAGTTATCCGAATAATTTTTTGGCTTTTGCAGTCGCGCGTTTTCAGTGGTCAGCTGATAGTCTAACTTTTTGCGCTTGGCGAATGCCACGGCTTCGTCGGCGGTGGCAAATTTGATGCGTAGCTGCGAGGTGGTGTCGGTCGAGCCCAACCATCCCATCAGATTATCGGGCTGCTTCGGAGCCGCGGGCTCATATTCCAGCACCCATGCCTTGGCGTTGCCGGAACGTCCAGATTGCATGGCGGTCTTGGCGGGGCGATAGATGCGGACCTGCATCGCGGTTCTCCTGCTCGTCTGACGAAAAGTGTGCGCATCACGTCATTATGGTCGGGGAGACAAGATTCGAACTTGCGGCCCTGGCGTCCCAAACGCCATGCTCTACCAGGCTGAGCTACTCCCCGAGATGGCTCGTTCTAAGGGGTTTCGAATCGATTGGCAAGGGTCGAGCGAAGAGTTTATTTCGGCGTGGAGAACATGGGGTGCTCGACACGATCTCCGGGGCGGATGCCCTGCCGCCGGGCGCTCCCTGCAGGGAGCTCCAAGACACCAAGAACCGGCTGTGACGGGCCTCGCGGCTCCAGCGTGCCGGGGACTGTGTATTCCTCGATATGAATGATACGCCCGCTTCGTTCTAGGAACAGCATGTCCAGGGGGATGAGGGTGTTCTTCATCCACATGGATACCGGCCGTGATTGGCCGAAATCGAACAGCATTCCGCTGCCTTGCGCCAGTGTTTTGCGAAACATCAGCCCTTGGGAGAGCTGTTCTGGCGTTACCGCCATTTCCACCGTGATCGTGGTTCGCTTGCCATCCGTGGTGACGAGGTCAAGTTTGGATTGTCCAAATGTTACGGTCTCTGCCACTAAGCTCGTCGTGGTTAGGAATAGCATTATCAGGGTTGGCATAAGGAGTTTGAAGAGCATGGCAGGTTTCCTCTTTCCATAAGGCATAGTCCAGCTATGCAAAGAGCTTGGGTCACTTATATAGGAAAATAATCAGGCGCAGATTTCGATCACTTCAGCGTGTTCCGCCATATTGCTTGGCCTCAGTCTGCATCAGGTGTTCACCCGATCCCAGCTAAAAGGCGCTGAATTCCTAATTTGGTGGCATTTCGATAAAATTTTACATAAATGTGTCATTAAATAATATCGTAGTTTATGCTTCATTTTGATAAAATTGAGCGGGTGATCTTCCTGTTTTAATCCTTTGAATACTTTGCTAGTCTGCTTCTTGTGAACCGGGCGGAGGCCTCGCCTCCTACCCTGGATCTAGAAAGTCTGCTCAGGGGGGCCTTCCCGCCCATCCCCACCCCCCTCAGCAGGGAAACGCCGCCGCACAGTGCGGCGTTTCCGTTTTCTGGACACATAACGAAGGGGTGCCAGCGCAAGCCGGTGCCCCTTCGGATTTTCACAATCGGCTATACAATTCGCCCAGCTTGGTTCCGATACTTTGGATTTCATCGGACATCTTGCGATGCTTATCGGCTTCCTTGTCTTCGGCGGGGGCGATATCCGAGATCAGCTCGGTTAATTCCGCGTTCAAGATGTGGCGCAGATCACCGAAGGCCAGCCCCAGGCCGCGAATGTCGAAAAAGTGGCGGCAAGCCAGCAAAGCGGCCTGATCCAGCTGCCATGTCATCAGGCTTGGATGGCTCAATTCCGGCCAGCAATAGGATTGTAGTGTCGCGATAAAGCATCGTGCGGTTTCGCTCCGACCGAACCACATCACCGATGCCTGCCAGACCGATCCCGGTTCGTTGCGGCCCGTGCCGAAACAGGCGAAGTCGAAGTTTCGGCAGAGTTTGGCCAGTCCGAGCGTTTCTACCGGGACCTGAATCTCTCCATCCAGCGAGATCATGGGGCGGGCATGGTGATCCATCAATTGGAGGGCGACGTAATACCGGGCGGAGGCATAATAGGTGACGGTGGAGAATAGTGGCGACGGCTCTATGGAGGCGGCGAACATCCCTGGCCAGCGCGTTGTCATGGCGACCAATTGGCTTCGTGTCGCTTCGCTGGGGTCGATGACATGCAAGACAAGGGGGGTGGTGGGTTTCAAGCTGCGATTGGCCTCGACAAAGCGTAGCCCTAACAAGGTGAAATAGTGCTCGTCCAGGCAGGAGAATATGGCGGCCTGTTCTGGGGGGGCGGCGGCAAGGTTTCCTAGGTGTTCAATGATGGGCAGGGTGGTGGGGGCTTCCCGCCGTCTATCGATCTCGACCGGACCAGCCATCAGCCGCCCCTGGCGGTAGATCATGCTGAGAAGCGGGTGAGAGACGAAGACGATGTGGTCGGCATAAAAGCGAACATGGGTCCTGAACCAGTCGAACCGATCCAAAGCCGCCACCATGTCGCCGGTCATCATCTCGGCGCATCCGGCGAAATAGACGCTGATAATATGGCCTGGATTCTCTGGGGGGCCAGCCTTGCAAAGGGCGATCAATTGGGCGTAACGGCCTTCTCCCAGCAAGCGGTGCAGGGCGGCGGCCATACAGATCCATCCGGCATTGGGTCTAGCCGTCAGATTCAGATGCTCGGCCAAGCGGTGGATATCGTCGAATCGTCCGAGCATGACCAGGGCATGAGCCATGGTCTGGGCGGCGCTTTCGTCACCGGGATTAATGCCAAGGGCGGTATTGGCCCTGGCCAATGCATCCGCATGAGACTGAAGCTGGGGCGGAATCATGGGGAGGATAAGGGCTGGAGGGGCAGGGTGGACATGGCGGCGTCAAAGACCTCGTCGACCGTGATGGCGGATTTCAAGCAGTCATAGGAATACGCGTCGCAGCACCATTCATAGAGCATGTTTTGTTGAGGAATTCCCTGGGCATCGAAATGGGCGCACGCCTTGTGAAAGTGCTCCTCGTCATACATCAAGGGATAGCAGGGGAAAAAGCGGCAGCCGGGTTCGATGGCCAGGGACCGGCCTTGGCTGCGAAACGGCAGCCGCCACTCGCCCTTGGTGATGGAGTAGATGCCGACAATGGCGATGCCGGTGGCGGCTGCCATCTGGATCGGAGCGCTGTCGGTCGATATGACGCAATCGGCCAGCTTCATCAGTTCGATGGTTTCCCAGAAACCGAACTTATCCACCACGTCCAGGCGCTGGTCCAGGCGCAGGGGGAATGCTCCTTTGCCGGTGGCGGTGGAACGGTTCCCGATGGTGAAGACTTGCACATGCGCTGCGGCCAGCCGATCCGCCAGTTCCTGCCAGTTCTTCTGGGGCCAGGTCCGGTTCAATGCCCCGGATGCGGGGTGCAGCAGAACGCGGCCCCGCATCTCGGAAGGAGACGGGGCCTCATCTAAATAAAAATCCACCATATCAAAGGCTGCTTGATGCTGGGGGAGTCGGATTTCCTTGTCGCAGACCGCCGGGTCCAGGCCGAACGAGGCCAGAAATGAGTCGATCTGATGGGATCGCTGCAAGGAATGACGCGGATGATTCATGTCGTGAGTCATGACCTGATGCCCGGCATTCTCCTGGGTGGCGATGAAGTCATCCTGGCGGGCGGCATCTATGAAGAAATCCACGTCGGGGATGGCTGGGCCGGTCAGGGTCTGGACGATCTTGGCATCGGTGGAAACAGCAATCATGGCGTGATCGCGACATTTTAGCGCCCTGGCCACGGGCAGCAGCATCAAGACGTCGCCCAGTCCGGCGGTTCGCTTCAGCAGATGCACCAGGCTCATGGACCGCTCCATTTCCGGCAGCCTCATGGCGACCGTTATCGGCTTTAAGATGGCCTAGCTTCCAAGCTCTGACAATAAGTGCCTGAGCCGTGGCCGTGACCCTTGGCTTCAGCCTCGGTTCCGCATAGACTGTCATTTACTATTCATGGGCAAGGAATTGTCACGTGTCGGGTCCCAAGAGCGCTAGCAATGATCGCCGTATCGATGACCGTCATGAGGGCGAAGGCCTGTTCATGATGTTCGAGGGTAATTTGGTCGAAGTGGTCGATATTTCCGTGGGTGGCTTAAAGTTTAAGCGTCCGCCTTTCACCGTGACTCCGGGACATCGTTTTTCCTTTGAGCTGCGTTCGGCTTACGAGGACCCCAATCCTTTGGCCAGGGGGATCGCCGTGGTGCGCGCCTGCAAGGAAGATTGGGTCGCCATCGAATTTGTTCGCCCGACCTTTTCCCTGATGAAGGTGGTGGGGCGTCATATCGGGCGTTTGCTGGTTGGCGGTTCTCACCTGTTCCGGCATTAGGCCGACTTTCGTATATCCGGGACTGGCCCAGGGCAAGAACTCAGGTGAACGAAAGATTGATTGCGACACGGACCACGCCATTCTAAGCGCTGAGGTGACCACCGAATAGTCGTCATGCGCGGGCTAGTCCCGCGTACCCACGCCGTTCCACCAGCATTTTGCCAGACGGAAGGGCGTGGATGGCCGGGACAAGCCCGGCCAAGACGATGAAATTAACCAATTCGA
>JAYTWE010000248.1:0-2978 GCA_043744055.1 Magnetospirillum sp. | reverse complement strand
GGCTCCCTCCTTGGCGACGTCGGGAGGTTGAGCGATGAAATGAGTCAACATCTCGGTCATGCCGATGCCGTTGACCAGCTTCAGCCCGGTCGCACGCTGCCAATCCTCGAACAGCTTATGACGCAGATGTTCTCCCGCCGAGGAGCATTTGCGCAGACTCCCGATGTCATAGCGGTCGATGATCTGGAGCATGGCGTGGAAGGCGGTGGGCACCGCGTAAAGGCTGGTGCAGCGGTGACGCTGGATGGCCTCTAGGATCAATTCCGGCGTGGGCTTCGGGAGCAATACCGCCGTGGCGCGATAGCGCAGCGGATAGGTCAGAAACGCCGCCAGCCCATAGGTGAAGGCGAAGGACGGCGAGCCCACCACAATCTCGTCGGGCTCGATTGTATAGCTTTGCGGCCAGCAATCGCACACCGCCAGAATGTCGCGGTGGAAGTGCATGGCTCCCTTGGGATTTCCGGTGGTGCCGGACGTGAAGGTAATCAGCGCCACATCATCGGCGGCCGTATCCACATTGGTGAAACCCGATGGCTTTTCCGCCACCCGGCGATCCAGATCTGCGGCGCCGTCGCCCATGGGGGTGAAATAGGCCACATGATCCAGATCGGTCACCTTGGCGCGGGTAAGCTCCATCTCCTCGGACAGGGATTGCTCGCACAGCGCGATCTTGATCTTGGCCTTGCCGATGAGATAGCTGAGTTCCTTTGACCGCAGCAGCGACATGGACATGACACAGATGCCGCCAGCCTTCAGCACCGCCAGCCAGCATGCCGCCACCATGGGGGTATTGCCGGATCGCATCAGAACCCGGTTACCGGGAACCAGTCCGAAATCCTCGGTCAGGACACGGGCGATCCGTTCCGCCTTGTCCAGCAACTGGGCATAGGTCCAGGTTCCATCCCCGAAGTGAAACACCGGCTTATGCCCGTATCCCTCGGCCACCGCCCCATCCAACAAGGTGACCGCGGCATTGATGCGGTCGGGATAATGGCTGAGATGGGGCGCGGAATAATCGAAGACCGGCCATAATTCCGGCGGCGGCAACAAGTCGCGTGCGAACCGGTCCACATGGGCGCTGGCGCCTCCTGGCAGATACATGGTCAGGTCCTCCCCATAAGCTTGGCTTGATGACGCCGTCCCTTGGGGGTCAGCAACGCCTGGGCAAAGAAGTCGAAGCCTTGGTCGATATACTCGTCTAGCCCGCACAGCTCTTTCAGCCGCCAGTGCTTCAAGGCCCAGCCATGGGCGAAGGTCACCAGCTGATAGGTCACCAGCTCCACATTGACCTCGCGCATCAGCCCGGCCTTGATGCAGTCGGACAGGCAGGCGGCGATCATGCCATTGGTCTCGATCTCTGAATTCTTGATGAGTTCGCGGCGGTCGTCGGGCAACGACTTGGTGGAGCGATAGGCGAGAACCGTAGCCTCGCGCCGCTGATCCACCACTCGGCAATAAGCCCCGACAGCGGCCCAGAACCGTTCCAAAGGATCGCTCAGGCCCGCCAGAGCCGCCGGAATTTCCTGCTTATACGAGTCCAGCACACTGAGCAGAACCAGCAACAGCACGTCTTCCTTGTCGGTGACGTATTGATAGATCAGCCCGGCGCTGACTCCGGCCTTCTTGGCCACGTCTTGCATAGTGGTGCGGTAAAAGCCCTGGTGAGAGAACAGCTCCACCGCGGCGGCGATGATCTGGGCGCGGCGGCGATGAACCAACGCCTCGTCGGCAACCTGGGTCTTCACGTCATGAACCATTGCAGCCCGAGCCTCCATCACATCACCTCGCCGCCAGCGACCGCTATGCTTTGGCCGGTTATGGCGGACGACCCCGCCAAGCACAGCCAACCCACCGCTTCGGCGATTTCTTGGGGCTTTATAAGGCGTTTCTGGGGATTTTGCGCCACCAGATCGGCCAGGGCGTCGTCACGCGACCGACCGGTCTTCGCCACGATATTGTCCAAGGTGGTCTCGACCATATCGGTCTCGGTATAGCCGGGACAGACGGCGTTGATGGTCACCGGCTTGGTGGCGAATTCCTTGGCCAGCGCCCGCGTCAACCCGATCAATCCGTGTTTGGCGGCACAATAGGCGGCGCAATAGGCCAGACCGGTCAGCCCGGCGGTGGAGGCCACATTGACCACCCTCCCCCATCCAGCCGCCAGCATGCCCGGCATGGCCGCCTTGGTGCACAGAAAGGCCCCGGTCAGATCGGTGCGCAAGATATCGTCCCACAGGACAAGGTCAGTCTTGGCCAGCGGAGCCGCCTTGGCGATTCCGGCATTGTTGACCAGGATGGCGATGGGGCCGAACCGCGTCGCAGCCTCGGCGAAACCGGCTTCGATGGCGGCGGGATCGGTGACATCGAGCGTGACAGCGGCGACCGAGCCTCCACACTCGGCCACCGCCGCACTCAGCCGGGCGGAATCGCGCCCGGTGATGGTGATGCTTGCCCCCAGGGACAGCAGATGACGGGTAATGGCCAGACCGATGCCTCGGCCACCGCCGGTCACCAGGGCATGCTTTCCCGCCAGAGGCTTATCCCCCGCCAGAAACTTATCCATTAAGGTATTCCTCGAAGACCTTGGAGGCGATAACCAGTTTTTGAACCTCGCTGGTGCCTTCATAGATACGCAGAGCCCGGATTTCACGATAGAGCTTCTCCACCGTGACGCCGCTGACCACACCCAGCCCGCCCCACAACTGCACCGCCTCGTCGATGACCACTTGGGCCTGATCGGTGGCGAATTGCTTGGCCATGGAGGCTTCGCGGGTGACGCGCCCCCCCTTGACGTCCTTGGTCCAGGCCGAGCGATAGATCAGCAGAGCACTGGCGTCGATGGCCACCGCCATTTCGGCGATCTTGGCCTGGGTCAGCTGGTAATCGGCCAGTTTAGAGCCGAAGACCTTGCGCTTGAACACACGGGCCAAAGCCTCTTCCAACGCGCGGCGGGCAAAGCCCAGGGCGGCAGCCCCAAC
>JAYTWE010000247.1:0-4258 GCA_043744055.1 Magnetospirillum sp. | reverse complement strand
TCGGTTCCATGGGCGATTACGGCATGCTGTCGCGCCGCTCCAAGGACGAGATGATCGCCGGTGCCCGCGTCGAGGTGGCTCCGTACAAGAAGGATTCCGGCGATTTCGTGCTGTGGAAGCCGTCGCCGGACGACCTGCCCGGCTGGAACAGCCCGTGGGGCCGCGGACGGCCCGGCTGGCACATCGAGTGCTCGGCCATGAGCCTGGAGCATCTGGGCGAGACCTTCGACATCCATGGCGGCGGCCAGGACCTGGTCTTTCCCCATCACGAAAACGAAATCGCTCAAAGCACCTGCGCCAATGGTGCGCCGTTCGCCCGTTACTGGCTGCACAATGGGTGGCTGATGGTAGAAGGCGAGAAAATGTCCAAGTCGCTGGGCAACTTCTTCACCGTACGCGACCTTTTGGGGCAGGTTCCGGGCGAGGCCATCCGGCTGGCCATGCTGTCCACCCATTACCACCAGCCGTTCGACTGGACCAATGACTGCTTAAAGCAGGCCAAAACCACCCTTGATCGCCTCTATACCGCGCTTCGCGGCGTCGCAGATATCGATGCCAGTGGCTATGATCAGGTCCCGCTGGAGGTGCTGGCGGCCCTGGAGGATGACCTTAACACGCCGCTGGCCATCGCCCATCTGCACGAACTGGCCGGCGGCCTCAACAAGGCGTGCGGCTTGGAAGACAAGGCGCGACGCAAGGGCGCGCTGCTGGCCTCGGGTCAATTGCTCGGCCTGCTGGTTCATTCGCCGGAAAGCTGGTTCCAGGGCGCGGTGGCGGAAGGCCCCTCCGATACCGAGATCGAGGCCATGATCGCCGCCCGCGCCGAAGCCCGCAAGACCAAGAACTTTGCCGAATCCGACCGTCTCCGCGCCGCCTTGCTGGACCAAGGCGTGGTGCTGGAGGACGGAGCCGCCGGCACCACCTGGAAGCGGGCCTGATCTCCATGAGCAGAATCCCACTCTCCGGCTGGAAGTTAGGGTGGCATACCCTGACCTTTGTGCTGGTCGTGGCGCTGCTGATGGCCCCCGCCTTCTGGAACGGCTTCCCGCTGGTCTATTACGACAGCGAGGATTACGTGGAGATGGCCTTCACGTTCCAGCCCATCGTCTGGCGGATCATGACCTATGGCATGTTCTGCTCCATTGCCCGGTTCTTCGGGACTCTGTGGGCGCTGCCGGTGGTCCACGCCATCCTGGTCACCTGGGTCTTGCATGAAGCCGTGATGGGGTTCATCGGTCGATGGCGCCATCTGGTATTCCTGGGAGTCGGCCTTGCCCTGGCGCTGTTCACCGGCCTTCCCTGGGTCGCCTCGCAATTGCTGGCCGATGTCTTCGCCGGAACCGCCATCCTGGGAATCGCCGCCCTCGCCTTCGCGGAAGGGCTACAATGCTGGCGACGCGCCGCGCTGGCGGTCATCACCGCCATCTCCATCTGCGTCCATATGTCCCATGTGGCGGTGGCGGCTGGTCTTCTTCTGGTTCTTGTCACCATGTGGGGATTATCACGCTTCCTTCTGCGCATGCCCCGCCCCCGCATGATGGGCGCAAGCCTGGCCATTATCAGCGGTATCTTGCTGGTGCCCACCACTCATTATCTGGCCATGGGGCGTTTCGTGTTCAGCGAATCCGGCCAAGTCCTGCAACTGGCCCTGTTCGTCCAAAACGGCGTCGCCAAGAAATACCTCGACGAGGTCTGCCCCGAAGGGGCGCAATTGGAGATGTGCGACCACAAAGACGAGCTTCCCCGCACCGCCGACGAATTTCTGTGGGGCGACAGTCCGTTCGATGAAATGGGAGGCTGGAAAGCCCTTCACGACGAGTCGGAAGTCATCGTCAGCGGAGCCTTGCGGCGCTTCCCCAAGGATGTCCTGAGCGCCGCAAGCGACAATTTCATCGAGCAGCTTGATTCCATCGAGAGCGGCGAAGACCTGGTTCCCATGACCTGGCACTTCGTCAAAACCATGCTGCGGCGTTATCCCGACGAGTTCCGGGAATTTCGCTACGCCAAGCAACAGCGCCGTCCGCCCATCAACTTCAAGCCGCTCAACGACTTTCAGATCCCCATCAATCAGGCCGCCGAACTGGTGACCTTGGGACTGCTGGTGCTGGCTTGGCGGCGGCGCGACCGAACCACCACCGGCCTTGCCCTGGTGGTGACGGCGGCCATCATCGGCAACGCCATCGTCTGCGGTGCCATTTCCAACCCCCATGACCGCTATCAGAACCGGGTGGTATGGCTGGCTCTGTTCACCTCCGTGGTCGGAGCCGTGCGCCTGGACCAGCGCTTCGCCGGGCAACGCCGTCTGGTCATCCGGGCCGAAAACGACGCCCTCGCCCTGGAGGCCCTGGAAAAGAAGACCCCGACGGTGTGATGCCGACGAGGCCTTGTCGGGCTATTGCCCGAACCCATTTGGGGACACCCCAAACCCCTTTTGATTCTATTGATAAGATCAGTAGAGGTTCGGAGGTCCCCTCCGAGCGGGTCAGGGCGGCAGCCCATCACGAAGCGAGACTTTTTCCAACAAAGCCATCCCGATCAGTGGCTGGTCCCGCTGGAATAATTGATTTTATTCCAGACGTTATACTTACCCACCGGCCGCTTCATGGGGAGGCGCTTGATCTCGCCGAAAGTGGCGGCGTCGAACACGATCAGCTCGCCGTCGCCTTCCATCACAGAGACCAGGACTTTCTTTCCCCAGCGGTCGAATTCGGCATGGGCGGTGGTGCGACCGGGAGCCGGGCGGAGGGTCTTCACAATTTCCAGGCTCCCCAGATCAATAATCTGGATGGCATCCTTGTCCTTGCCCATGGAGACGTCGATCCAGGCATAGGGCGTGTTCTCGTGACTCCGCATGAAGAAGCCCGGCCCCAGGGTGGGGATGCGCTTGACCGTCTTCCAGCTTTCCATGTCGATGATGCTGATGACCGCTTCCTTCAGATGAGGCGTCGCCATGAAGTCGCGGCCATCCTTCTTGAAGATGATGCCAGACCCCAGATGCGGCATGCCGGGAAGGTCAATCTCGGCCATCTTGCGCTTGATATCCAAATCCACCACCAACCCCTTGGCGCCGTCGCGGGACGCGCCCATGGCCCGCTCATAGGTGCGGTCGAAGAAGAAATCATCCAGGTAATCGGGCGTTCTGATTCGAATCGCCTGGAACCGGCCACCCGCGCTGATGCCTTCCTCGTGGCCCTTCTCGTAAGAGTGAACAAAGCCGTTCATCACCGGCCCGGCATCATCGGCATAGGGAATCTCCCACACCTCCATGATGTCCTTCAGCGCCACCACGAAGCTGGCGCGCGGCGGAGCGGTATAGACCGCTGAAACCCGCGATGTCGCGCCCTTGTCCCCCACCACGGGAATCACCTGGATGGGCTTCAGGTCGCGGGCGTCCAGCGCCACCAGGGTATGAGGCAGCATATTGCCCACCATGAGAAAGCGGCCGTCGTGAGAGACCGCTACATTGCGGGTGTTCACCCCGGCCCGGATCTCGGCCACGATCTGAAGAGTGTAAAGATCATATTTGGTGATCCAGCCATCGCGCGACGCCAGATAGACAAAGCGCCCATCCGGCGAATACTTCGCCCCGCCATGCAGCGCGAAACGGCTTTGAAACCGCGCCAGCGGCGTGGTGGTGTCGCCGTCCAAGATGGTAACGTGATGATCGCCGGTCTCGACCACGGTGAACAGATTAAGCGGATCGGCCTTCCACAGCGGCTCGGCGGGCAAAGTGGCGGGGTCCACATTGACCACATGCGACGCAGCAATCTCCTCCATCCCCCATTTCGGGACGGCCGGAAGCGGAGTGTAAACATATTCCACCAGAGCCTTGATCTGCTCCGGGGTCAATTTGTCGGCATGGCCGGGCATCTGCGTGGCGATACGCCCCTCGGCGATGACCTTCTCGGCTTCGGTCTTTCTAAGACGCCCAAGATTCTCGGGCAACAGCGCCGGGCCGATGGCCCCCAGCCGGTCGCCGCCATGACAGGCGGCGCAATGCTCGGCGAACAGGCGGGAGGCGTCCTCAGCCGCAAAAGCCGGGGAGACCGCAAAAGCCGGGATGGCGGCAAGCAGCGCAAGCGCGAAAAGCGAAGCCTTCATACGATCCCGATCTCCTCGTCGGTCAGATAACAGCCGGGGTCTTCGGCCCAAACATTGCCGGTGACCCGTTGCGCCCGAACCCGCGTATTGCCATTGCACGTGGCCAGATAGGCACAGGCGGCGCAACGGCCCTCCACTGGACGGGGATGGCACTTTA
>JAYTWE010000246.1:0-3684 GCA_043744055.1 Magnetospirillum sp. | reverse complement strand
CCTGCCCTCGGTAGTGCTGATTTTCTTCACCATGCTGCCGACGCTGGGATCGTGGGCCACCGAAAAAGGCCCCAACAAATACGCATTCCTTTGCGTGGGCGGCCTCAACTTCGCCGGAGTCTTCCCCTATCTGTTCGGCCTGTGGTTCGGCGTCCATAACCTGGACGAATCCTTGCGGCTGGTGACCGACCCGCTGATGCTGATGACCGCCTATGGCTGCGCCGCCCTCGGCTGGGGCATCTATGCCGCCATGCCGCCCATGGTGGCCAGCTATCTATCGTCGAGCAGCCAGCGCAGGGTGAATAACCTGAAATCGGCTCAAAAAAATCTGGTCGAAGAATGGGGCGACGAAGTCAGCAAGAAGGGATGATACAACAAAGCGGCTGACGCTTTAACGCCAGCCGCTCGCTGTTTGATCCTGTTTCAGTGCAAGGTGCCGACCTCTTGCAAGGTAGCGGCGTTTTTCACCGACTTCTGCAACTTCTCGAAAGCACGGACCTCGATCTGACGAACCCGCTCGCGCGAGATACCGTAATGCTGTGACAGATCTTCCAAGGTAGAGGGACTGTCGGACAAACGACGCTTGGTCAAGATCGCCCGCTCGCGATCATTAAGACCGGCCAGAGCATCGTTGAGCATCTGGCGGCGCTGCCCCAGTTCCTCCCGCTCACCCAATTCGGTTTCCTGGTCCTCGTGATCGTCGACCAGCCAGTCCTGCCACTCACCATCGCCATCGACGCGAACCGGAGCATTCAGCGAATGATCCGGGCTGGACAACCGCCGGTTCATGCTGATGACTTCATCGGCGGTGACGTCAAGATTGTGAGCGATCTTCGCCACGTTCTCGGCCGACATATCGCCTTCCTCGATAGCCTGCATCTGGCCCTTGAGCTTACGCAGGTTGAAGAACAGCTTCTTTTGAGCCGCGGTGGTGCCCATTTTCACCAGGGACCAAGTATGCAAGATGTATTCCTGGATAGCGGCGCGAATCCACCACATGGCATAAGTGGCAAGGCGGAAGCCTCGCTCGGGGTCAAAGCGGCGCACGGCCTGCATCATCCCCACATTGCCTTCGGAAATCAGCTCACCCAGGGGCAAGCCATATCCCCGATAGCCCATGGCGATCTTGGCCACCAAGCGCAGATGGCTGGTGACCAGCTTATCGGCGGAGGCGATATCGCCCTGTTCACGGAAATTTTTGGCCAGAAGGTATTCCTCTTCCGGCGGCAGCATGGGAAATTTGCGGATGTCCTGAAGATAACGAGACAGGTTGCCTTCAGGCGCAAGCGACAGACTGGAAGCTATAGCCGACATTGTCTTTCTCCTCTTACGACGCGAAGGGTATTCCCTTGTTTCCTGACCGCACGCCAAAGGACGCTGGGCCAGCATCGTCGCTCCATGGAAATCAGAATGTCACAGCTGACAGCTCAAGTATAGCTGATTTTAAATGCTCTCTAAGATTTCGATCAATGCATTGATATCTGATGGCATAATGCTTTCGAACCGAACCATACTTCCTTTGGTCGGATGAGAGAAACCAAGTAGATAGGCATGAAGAGCCTGACGGGAAAAATCCCCCAGGGCTTCACGTGCTTCCGATGACAGCCCCCCTATCCGAGCGGCACGGCCGCGGCCATAGGTAGGGTCCCCCACCAAAGGATGCCCCAGGCTGGTCATATGAACCCGAATTTGGTGAGTCCGTCCGGTGGCAAGGCGGCACTCCACCAGACTTACAGCGCCTCCACCAAAGGTTTTCAGTACGCGATAGCGGGTCAAGGCGGTCTTGCCGCCGCCCTTGACCACCGCCATCTTCTTGCGGTCGCGGGGATTGCGCCCAATATTGCCTTCAATCTCGCCCTTGCTGGGGTTGGGCAGCCCCCAAACCAGGGCTTGATAAGCCCGCTCTAAGCTATGAGCCGCGAACTGAGCCGATAACGACCGATGGGCGATGTCGGTCTTGGCCGCCACCATCAGACCGCTGGTATCCTTATCCAGACGATGAACGATTCCCGGCCGCTTCACACCGCCAATCCCGGCCAGGGAATCGCCGCAATGAGCCAGCAGCGCATTGACCAGGGTCTCATCGGGGTTACCCGGCGCGGGATGCACCACCATTCCCGCCGATTTATTGATGACGATGACGTCGTCATCTTCATAAACCACATCCAGGGCGATGGCCTGTGCCTCGGGCTCGGCAGGGCGGTCAGGAGGAATGCCGACGACAAAGACCTGGCCGGGTTTGACCCTGTGCGAGGGGTCGGCTATGGTGACGCCCGCCGAGCTGACCTGCTCATCCTCGATCAAAGACTTGATTCGGGTACGCGACAGTTCGGGCAAATGGGTGGCCAGCCACTTGTCAAGCCGGGTCCCGGCCTCTTCAAGGTCTACCGGCTTCGGGTCGAGATAGTGTTGTGTCACTGTATTCATTTATCCATCATGGCCGATACCACCCGGATCGGCGAACACGGATTGAAGCCTAGGCCATGAAAGCGATCAAGGGATTGGTGTTGTTTTTGGGAGTGCTGCTGGTGGGAGGGCTCGGCCTTCTTGGCTACGGCCTCTATGCCAAAAAGCCCGCAAGCAAAGCAATGGTACAAAGTCCAGCCGCCACACTGGCCGAGTTCGGCGCGATCAACGTTCCAATCCCGGCCGGAAGCCGCATCGAACAGATGAGCGTGGCAGGCGAACGTGTCGTAATCCGCCTGTCCGGCCCCGGCCCCGAACGCCTGATGGTGATGGACCCTGCCCAAGGCCGGATCGTCGGCAGCTTCATCTTGACCCCGGAACCGGTGGTTCGCTGAGATGATCGTGATGACGGCGGCCCAGCTGGCCGTCATCGCCGATGCCGCCGAAGCCGCCTTTCCCCACGAATGTTGCGGCCTGTTGGTGGGAACCGGCAAACGATCCGTGCGCGTCACCCGCCTGATCCCCGCCCCCAACCTGCTGCGCGACCAATCCCCCGACCGCTTTGAACTCGACCCCCGCATCCGCTTTGAAACCGAACGGCAATTGCGCGGCAGCTTTGAGCGTATCGTCGGCCATTGGCACTCCCACCCCGATGGCAGCGCCACCCCCTCTCCCACCGACCTGACCCAAGCTTGGGAGCCCGAGATGATCTGGCTGATCGCAGGCGTAACTGCCAATATTTCAGGCATTCCCCAGACCGTGCAGGTCCTGGCCCATCGCCTGAATCGAGAGACCGGCCGAATCCATCCCGTCAGCTTGCGAACGGCGGAAAAAAGTACTTGCAAGCCCAAGGGCTTTCCGACATAAAGCGGGCCTCGCGCCTCTACGTCCCCATCGTCTAGAGGCCTAGGACGACGCCCTCTCACGGCGTAAACCGGGGTTCGAATCCCCGTGGGGACGCCATTCGCGCTAGAGCGTTGATTTTTACGGCATAATCGACGCGTTGTTGATCGATCCGTTGTCCATGATGTACAACATCGGACATGGTCGCCAACGATATGCTGGACACCACCTTTCTATTCCAACCACGCGGCCAGGGAACTGGCTGGTGTTTTCGCATGGCCACTCCCCTGGCTCTCGTCGGTGTTGCCAATCCCCGCACGGGTAGGCCATACGGTCGGGAAATCCGCGAGGGTCTGAACACCCGAGACCTAAGGCTGGCCCGAAAGCTGCGTGATCTTCTGCTTGGCGAGGTCAGGCTGGAGGAGGCCACGGTCA
>JAYTWE010000245.1:0-5607 GCA_043744055.1 Magnetospirillum sp. | reverse complement strand
TCAAGATTTTCCTGATGGAGTGCGGCTTCATTCCAGAGGAGGCGTCTTGAACGCTCATCATCCCAGCTTTTTCGAGGCTTTCAGGGTCTGGCTGAAAATCGGTTTGCTCAGTTTCGGTGGCCCCGCCGCCCAGATCGCCACCATGCATCGTATCTTGGTGGATGAGAAGAAGTGGGTCAGCGAGACTCGGTTCCTACACGCTCTCAATTACTGCATGCTGCTGCCGGGACCGGAAGCCCAGCAATTGGCCACCTATGTGGGCTGGTTGCTTCATCGGGGAATCGGAGGCGTGGTGGCTGGGACACTCTTTGTGCTTCCCGGCTTTCTGGTGATGCTGGTGCTGGCTGGGCTCTATGCTGGTTATCATCAGGTTCCGTTGATCGACGGATTGTTTTACGGGATTAAACCGGCGGTCTTGGCCGTGGTGGTCGAGGCGCTGTTGCGCATCGGCAAGCGGGCGTTGAAGGACCGGGTCTTTCATTGGATCGCCGCCCTTGCCTTTGTCGGGATTTTCTTTCTGGGGGTGCCGTTTCCCATCATCGTGCTGGTGGCGGGGCTGGTCGGTTTCCTGGCCGCCCGCGCTGGTCATCCTGCCTTTCTGGCCCAAACAGTTAAGTCCGAAGAGAGCGGCGCGGCGGATCGGGCCATTGAACAAGGCGCCGACCACACAAAGCCCAATCTGCGTCGCTCGCTGAGTGTGGCTGCTGTTTGTCTGGTTTTATGGTGGGTGCCTCTTTTGGGGGCAATGGTCTGGGGCGAAGGAGCCTTCGCCTCCATCGGTCTGTTTTTCAGTAAGCTGGCGGTGGTGACCTTTGGCGGCGCCTATGCGGTACTGGCCTATGTGGCCCAAGAGGCGGTCGAGGTTCAGGGATGGTTGAAGCCCGGCGAGATGCTGGACGGGCTTGGTCTGGCCGAGACCACGCCGGGGCCGTTGATCCTGGTTAATCAATTCGTGGGCTTTCTGGCCGGATTTCGTAATCCCGGCCCGCTGGGGCCTTGGCTGGGCGGTGTGACGGGGGCGGTCCTGTCGGTTTGGGTAACTTTTGTTCCGTGCTTCCTCTGGATTTTAGCCGGAGCACCCTATGTGGAAGCTTTGCGCGGCAATCGGGCTTTGTCGGGAGCCCTGGCGGCCATTACCGCCGCCGTGGTCGGCGTTATCTTTAATCTGGCGGTGTGGTTTGCTCTGCATGTCCTGTTTTCCCGCGTGGACGAGCGGCAGATCGGGGTTTTGCATTTGAGTCTGCCTGATCTGACCAGTCTTGATCCATTGGCGCTGGTGCTGGCGCTGGCGGCAGGGCTCGCCATGCTCAGGTTCCACCTGGGCATGATCGTAACCTTGGCCGCTTGCGGCACGACAGGAATGGCGTGGCGGCTACTTCTTCTTCCGTAGAGCAGCGGCGGGGCGCAGTTCATCAGTGGTCAGCGGGCGGCCCAGTTGGTCTTCCAGATGGGGCATCAGCTGTGGAAAGAATTTCAGCGGCGCCAGCATGCTGATGGCGGCGGCGGCTCCCTTAAGATCGTCGCCGGTATCGCGGCGACAGCGCTGCAATACGGAAGCGACCAGCCAGTCATCCCAATCATCTTGGTCATGACCCTTCGGAGGAGGAAGGCCAGCGAAGCGGCTCAACATCTCCATCATTTCCTGTCGCGACATCTCCGCGACGGTTTTGGTATTCGTGCTCATGCCCCGGTCACCCAATGACAACTTCCCCAGGGGAGATTCTACTCCGAACAATGGCCTAGGCAAACGTGTTTCACGTTGGGACCAAACGGCCTCCATCCCAGAGGTGGAGAAGGCGCCAGGCCAAAACCGCCGATATGGCGGAGAGCGCCGCCATGGCCAGGAACGAGCCGCCACCAAGCCGCTCATAAAGATATCCACTAAGGGGGGTCATCAAGCCCGGAGCCAGCCCGACGGCAAGGGCGACGTATACGCCTTGGGCTCGGACCGACAGGGAGTGGGGGACGGATCGTAAGATAAAATGCATGGCTCCCAGATGGGCGCAGCCGAAAGTGGCGGCGTGAAACAACTGAGCGATCGCCACCAGGGCAGGGGTGGCGGTAAGGCCGAGAATACCCCAACGGAAGACTCCCGCCAGGGCGGCGGCCAGCAAAAGACGGATGGGGCCGAACCGTTGAACCACCCAGCCGCTGAAGGCGAACAGCACCACTTCGGCCACAACGCCTTCCGACCACAGAATGCCGATGGCGGCGTCGGACAGGCCGCCCGCTTTCCAATGGAGAGTGGCAAAGGCGTAATAGACCGTGTGGGCCGACTGATTGAAGGCCGCCGTCAGCAAGAACAGCAGGAATACTCCCGAGGCAAGCAAGGGCCGAATCGGCGGCGGTGGCTCTTCTTGGGCGGGGACACGGGTGTCGGGCAAGGCCGCGCAGCTGGCGAAGGTGAGCAAAAATGCGCCGGAGAGCAGCCAGGGAAGAACCGTCACCGGCCAATCGGTCAACGCACGACCCACCAAGGTCGCCGCCAGAATAAAGGCCAGGGACCCCCACAGCCGGACCCGACCGTAATCCAGGCGGTGGGAGTGAACCACCATCATGGCCAGCGAATCACCCACCGGCATCAGACCGCTGAAGGGAATCAGCGCGACCACGCTCACCATCAAAATGGCGGTGAATCCGTGGGTGAAGGGGAAGATCAGCCAGATTATGGCGGCGGTCATGCTGAGGATCAGCATGGGCCGTTTGCGGTCGCCGCGATGATCGACCCAATGGCCGATGGTGGGATTGGCGATCAGGCGGGTGAGGTAGCCGACCGCTACCAGCAAACCGATTTCCGATGGGCTCAATCCCCGCTCGGCCAGCCATAACGGCCAGAAGGGGATATGAATGCCCACGGCAATAAAGATTGCGGCATAGAACCCCGCCAGACGCAGGGCGGCGGAACGGCGGGTCATAGCCTTTTCAGGGTCAGTCCGCGCCCCGCCAGTGACCGGGAGCAATCCTCGGACGCTAGGAAGCGGTATTCTACCTCGCGCTGATCGGTCAGCCATTCGCAGGCTTTCAGGGCCTCATCCACCTCGCCGGGATGGCACATGACCAGGGTTCCGGGGGCGGGGGAATCGGTAAAGATGCGGAAGAGCGCGTCATAAGAGACTTTGCCGGAGAAGTCATAAACCCCTCGGAAGCTTTGGTTATGCCGGGCTCCCGCTGCTTTCAGCCGTCGCCGCAATCCCAGACCCAAGACGGCAATGATGGTGGCGCGGACCGGATCAATGCCGCGCGCCATGATGGTGAAAGGGCTCTCCCAGCATGACCTGATCCAGCCGTTCTTTGCCTTCAGGCGGTGCTGCCAAATATCCATGACCACGTCGCGCACCACGGGAAGCTGGTGAATATGGTGATGCCCATCCAGAAAGTCCGGCACCCGTCCCATATGGGCCTCGAACATGTCCACTTGACGGTTTAACTCGTCGGCAATTTCGCCTTGGTCCAGGCGGTGCAAGACGGCGCGCTTCACCATGTCCCCCACAGGGGGGAACCTGCCCTCGGGGGCAAGATGTGGCATCGAGCCCAGCGGTTTCTGATCGGTCAGGGTAAGGTGAACGCCGAACTCGGCTTTGCCCTCCAGGGGCTTCAGCAACACAGCCTCGTCCGGCCAATGGGGGCTCCCCGTCATGCAGCCGGTCGCTTGCAGCCGACCGGTCTCGATCAAGGCGCGGATGGCGCGTCCGACTCCGGGGGCAAGGCCGTAATCATCGGCGCAAAGGGTGATGGATGTGGCTTTCATGGTGATAAGATAGGCGTGGCATGAGGTTATGAGCAAGGCGCCTGACTCTATCGCCCTATACTAAATATGGCAAACTGTAGCGAAAATGTGATGGGATACCATCTGGGAAATAGCCGAGGCCTTCCCAATATGCCATTGGTAACATTCCGGTTGAGGGCCGACGTAGTTACTAGGAAACTCCACCATATGGATATAGCTGTACCACCAGAACGTAGGGCGCGACCGCGCGGGAAAGGCTTGACCCTTCAGGTCAATATCGTGACCGCTTTCGCGACTTTGCTGACCGTCATTATCTTGACGTTGGTGAGCTATGCTTATGTAAAGAATGCAGCCTCTGTTCTTGACCTCACAGAGCGATTCGTTGATCGGGTGGCGGTGTCGGGCATTAACAGCACGGTGGCTTTGCTTGATCCGGTGGCGACTTATGTTCAGGCCAGCGCCCAGATCGCCGCCTTGGATGAAGCCAAGGCGAAAGACGGATCGTTGTTTCCCTATTTGATGAGTTTGTTGGAATCCTCGCCGCAGTTGCAAAGCATCTATTTTGCATTTGAGGCCGATGGGCGGTTCTTACAGGCATTCCCAATTCCGCCGGGAACTCAGAAATTCGGAGCCAATGATAATACTCCTCCCCTGGGGGCTGAATACGCGCTGCGGGTTGTGGACCGGAAAGGCGGCGTTTATTCCGATACCTGGACCTATGTAAAACGCGATGGCCAGGTTCTGGGAACCGAGACCTCCAATCACCTCAATTACGACCACCGCAGCCGGGGCTGGTACAAGGAGGTGGTGGCCAAGAGGACTCTGATCTGGACTGATCTGGTGGTCTTTACCAGCAATCGTCAGGCGGGGATCGCCGCCGCCTATCCCATCATTTCCAAGGATGGTCGGGTGATCGGCGCCGTAGCCGCCAATATATCCACCAAACAATTATCGGATTTTCTGGGGGGGCTTGATCTGGGGAAATCCGGGATCGGCCTGATCGTCGATGAGAAAGAGCAACTTATCGCTCATCCCGAATCCTCTAAGGTGGTGCGGCAAGATGGGCTGCAACTGTCCTTGGTGAAGGCGTCCGAGTTGAAGGATGCCCGCATCAGCGATGCTTTTACCGCCTATAATTCCAATCCTGGCCGATTGGTGCGCTTCACCTCGGAAGGCCGCGCTTTTCTTGGGTCATTCAGTGGTCTGCCTGATGATTTTGGAAAGAAGTGGCTGTTCGGAGTCATTGTTCAAGAAGACGACTTCGTCGGCACTTTGAAGGAGAACAGTCGGGATATCGTTTTCGTCGGGCTTTTGCTGATGGCGGTCGGGATGGTCGGCATGACCATGCTGTCGCGTTGGATTTCCAGCCCCTTGGCCCAGCTGACTGGAGAAATCCGCAAGATACAAAAGTTTGATCTGGTGGGGCCGATCTCTATTCACGCCATGGTGCGCGAAGTCAACGAAGTGATTGACTCGCTCAATATGATGAAGCGGGCGCTGCGCACCTTCGGCATGTTCGTTCCCCGCGATCTGGTCCGCGAGTTGGTGGCCAGTGGCCGGCCGATCGAATTGGGGGGGCAGGACCGAACGCTGACGGTGATGTTCACCGATGTGGCGGACTTTACCGGCCTGTCGGAGCGCATGGAGGCCAGCGACCTGCTGCTCCATGTGTCGCGCCATCTCGCCGCCATTTCCAATTGCGTCGGGGAGGAGGATGGCACCGTCGACAAGTATATCGGCGATGCCGTCATGGCCTTCTGGGGGGCGCCCAACTGGCGGGCGGACCATGCCTTGCGGGCCTGCTTCGCCAGTCTCAAGGCCAAGCGGGTTCAGCACCTTTTGAACCAGGAATGGGAGGCGGCGGGGCTGCCGACCATGTT
>JAYTWE010000244.1:0-3548 GCA_043744055.1 Magnetospirillum sp. | reverse complement strand
TGAATCTCAACAAGCCGCCTCAATGGCGGCTGATCGCAGCGTGCGCCAGATTTAGCGGACGCTGCTCTAATTTCAGGTAGGCTATGCCTACCCGTCATGGGCGGGACCTAGGATTTGCATGACCAAAACAGCCGCCATGGGGCTATAGATGTTGCAACGCAGCATCGACCCATAGGAGGGTGAAAATGTTTTTACTCATTGATCTGATTACGTCTTTGATCGCCCGTTTCAGCCGTGACAGCAGCACTGTCGCCCCGACTCGCGTGGCCCCGACTCACGCGATCGAGCACACCTTACCTTAATCGGCATCCTAGCGCTGATCGAACCTGATCTCGATACGGCGGTTCCTGGCGAAGGCGGCATCGGTATCGGCGTTATCCAAGGGTCGGAATTCGCCGAAACCGGCCGCCGCCAACCGATCCTTGGGCACGCCATTGGCCGCCAAGGTGCGCAACACCGTGGTCGCCCGCGCGGTGGACAATTCCCAGTTGGATGGATAGCGGGCCGAGGTGATAGGCCGCTTATCGGTATGGCCATCCACCCGCAAGACCCAATTGACACCCTTGGGCATGGTCTTGGCGATGTCCTTCAGGGCGATGGCGATATTTCGCACCTGTTCGATTCCCTCGACGCCCAATTCGGCGGAGGCGCTGTCAAACAGCAATTCCGACTGGAAGACGAAACGGTCGCCCTCGATACGGATGCCGGGACGATCCCCCAGCACTTTGCGCAGCCGCCCAAAGAATTCCGAGCGGTATTTCTGTAACTCCTCCACCTTACCCGCCAAGGCGACGTTGAGGCGCTTGCCCAGATCGGAGATCTGCGCCTTCTGATCCTTGTCGCGGGTCTCGGAGGCCTCCAAAGCGGCGGAGATGCGCGCCAGCTCCTGCTTCATGGCTTCCATCTGACGACTGAGCAAGGCGGTCTGAGCGCGGGAATCCTCGGAGAGCTTGCGTTCAGCCGCCAATTCTCCATCCTTGGCTCCCACCGCCTGATCCAGCTCCTTGATCCTTGCTTCCAGCTCATCCTTCAAAGCCATCAGGGCGGCGACATCCTGGCCCAGGCCCGCAGCCCAAGTCTCCATCCGCGCCTTCTCCGCCCGGCTGGAAACGATTTCCGCCTGAAGCGACGCATTGGCGGCTTTTTGCATATTGAGCGATTCGGACAACTCGGCCATTTCCCGGCCCAGCCGGTCCAAGGCTTTCTGACGGCCAGACAGCGCCTCACCCAGAAAATACTGGGCCAGCACAAAGACCATCAGGACAAAGACGATAACCATGACCAAGGTCGCCAGGGCATCGACGAAACCGGGCCAGATATCAATGTTGCGGCGAACCCGGCGGGCAAGTGGCATGGATCAGCTCAGAGGCTCTTCGGCGATGGCGGCGATGGTGCGGGCCAACAGCCTGATTTCAGCGCGAAACTCGGTAATGGTTTCCTCGCGGCTGGTGATGGTCTCCTCCACCAGACGTTTCAAGGACCCATCCATGGCCCGGATATGGGCGCGGCTGGCTTCGTCGGCATCACCGGCGGCGGCTCCCTCCACCAGTTTGGCCATCAAAGCTCGGGTCTCGATCTGCCCCTCGCCCAGCTTCAACAACAAGGCCTGTTCCGCCCGCATATGATCGGTAAGGGTAGACAGCTTCTCCACCAGCAGGGTCAGCGAGGCATTGACGCCGCCGCGATTATCCTCGCCCCGGCTGATGACCCGCTGAAGATTATCCAGACTATCGGCGGTCTGTTCCAGCAAGGCCTGGATATAGGCGGGAACCGATTGCTGCTGATCGTCGCCGCTGGCCGAGACCAGACCGCCACTGCCGCCAATACGGGTCTGCCCCGCCAGCCACTCTTCAAGCTCATTATAGAAGGCGTTCTGAGCCTGGCCTGATTGAAGGTCAAGAAAGCCCAGCGCCAGCGAACCAGCCAAGCCGAATAGGGATGTGGAAAAGGCGGTACCCATGCCATTCAACGGCTTCGCCAAACCGGCTTTCAATCCTTCAAAGGCGGCGGCAGGGTCATTGCTGCTGACCGCTAGCGACCCGATCACCTCGCCCACCGAACCCACCGTCGCCGACAGGCCCCAGAACGTTCCCAGCAAGCCAAGAAAAATCATCAACCCGACCACATAGCGTGACAGGTCGCGCTGCTCTTCCAATCGGGCGGCGATGGAATCCAGCACAGAACGCAAAGCCATGGCCGACAAATTCATGCGATCGCGGCGCTCACCCAGCATACTGGCCATGGGAGCCAACAGACGCAGCTGCCCCGACAAAGCGGGCTGTCCCCGCCGCCAGCTTTCCAGCCAGTCCACTTCCGGGCGCAACAGTAGAACTTGGCGGAAGTTAAGGATGATGCCCGCCAGGAAGACTCCCAGCAGCAAACCGTTCAGCGCCAGATTATGAGAAAATGCCGCTAAAAGACCGTCATAGAGCAACCCCGCCACAGCCGCCACGGCCATGAGGAACAAGATCATGCGGAACAGGAATCGGTTCGGACGGGTCATGGCTGCAATGCCCTGAAAAACGAGAAACGGCGTGGGCGGCAACCCTCACCCACGATCATGTCAATTTTTAGGCATGTCCATTTTTAGGCAAGCGCCGCTCTAGCGTACCGCCAGAACCACGTCGACCCGGTCGGCGGGTGAGCCCTCGATCTTATTGCCCAAGGCACGGACCTCGATCCGGGTGGAGCGCACGCCCATCTCCATCAGATATTTGCGAACCTCCAACGCCCGCGACAGCGACATACGACGGGCCTTGCTGGCATTCGCCTCATCACCCGCGGCATAGGCCAGCAATTGCAAATTCAAGGATTCGTCGCGTTCCATCTTTTGGGCGATACGATCCAATTCGGCCCGCGACATATCGGGAAGATGAGAACTTTCCGCAGCAAAGACCACCGAGGCATTATCACCCTTGCGGATGGGGGCAGAAGGTGTCGGAGCAACAGCCGCCAATTGCGGGGCCGGAGCCACCGGCTGCACGACCGGCATCGGCATCGGCGGGGGAGCAGCAACCACCGGAGGAGGTGGCGCGACAACCACAGGAACCGGCGGTGCCGGAGGGGCAACAACAACGGGAGCGGGAGGCGTTACCGGCTCGGGAGCCTTGACGAACTGAACCGCATTGGCCGGAGTCTTACCCTTGGCGTCAACCACCGGCTTGGGTGGAAGCGGAACCTCGGTCGCGATTTCAACTTTGGGCGGCTTAGGAGGCTGGGCGCTCGCCACAACCTTCTCGGCGGCAGGGACGCCGGGAACGGTAACGTCAACCGGAGCCTTGGCTTCTAAGACAGGAGCCGGAGCCTTTATCGGCTCGGGAGCCTTGGCTTTTTCCACGGCAACCTTGGCGATTGGGGCGGGTTTTGGAGCCTTTGGCGGCTTCGCCTCGGCAACCACCGAAGCGGTGGATTGGCCGAACGGCTTATATTCAACGCCCTTCTTGACTGGAGCGGTGGATCGCGGCGGCGGAGCTGGCTTGCGAGTCACGATGCTTGGCAGTGTCGGCTCCGGTCCCAGCTTATCCAGCACGGACCAGTTGACCTCCACA
>JAYTWE010000243.1:0-2440 GCA_043744055.1 Magnetospirillum sp. | reverse complement strand
TCGCATGCAGCGTAGCGACGGCGTGGAATACGAGACCACCGCCACTGTTGCCGTGGTGGGTGGAGCCGTCAACGCCCCCGTGGCTGCCATCGCCTCCGGTGTTGCCAGCAATACCGATGTCGGCGTCAAGCTGCAACTGGTCAACACTGCCGCCGGGATCACCTCGGCCGGCGTGGTTGGTTCGGGCGGCATCTCGGCCGGCGCCGATACCGAAAGCAATGACCTGCTGCGAGACCGATTCCTAGGCTACTGGCGCGACAGCGCCGAACGAGATGGCCCCTATACCGCCCTGGCCAAGGATGTGGCCGGTGTGACTCGCGCCTGGGAATACTCCAACGAGATGGGCCTGGGCACCGTCACCGTCCGCTTCGCCATGGACGGCAAACCCGACACAGCCATCCCGACCGAGATTGAGGCGGCCGAGGTCAATGTCTGGCTTCAGGTCAAGCGCCCGCCGGGTATGCCGGGACTTTATGTGGTCGCTCCCGTCGCCGAGCCGGTGAACCTGACTCTGGCCATTTACCCCGATACGCCTACGACCCGCGCCGCCGTCGAGGCTGAGGTCAAGGATTTCATCCGTCGCGAGGCCGATCCGGGCGACCCCACCATCTTGTCGCGCCTGCGCGAGGCCATCAGCTCGGCACCGGGTGAGTACAAGCACCGGCTGGTATCACCCAGCGCCGATGTCGGCCACGCCTTTAACGCCATGGCGACTCCCGGTATCATCACCTGGGTGGCCTACTGATATGATGGGCCGCGCCACATACCGCGATTATGGTGCCACCCTCCGGGCGCTGCTGCCCACCGGCGAGGCGTGGCCGCGCATGCCGGGTCTGCTGCGCGACGATCTGCTGGATGCCCTGGGCGAAACCTTCGCCCACATCCACAACCGGACCCTCGATCTGATCGAAGAAGCCGATCCCCGCACCACCATCCTGCTCCTGCCCGAATGGGAGCAGGCGCTGGGGCTGCCCGATGACTGCACCGGCCAAGCCGAGACCATCGCCGAGCGGCAACGCCGCGCCCATGCAAGGCTGATCTCGGTGGGGGGCGACACCTTTGAGTATTTCATCGGGGTAGCGGCGGCGCTGGGCTATGCCATCACCATCGCCGAGCATCCACCTGCCACCTGCGAGTCCGACTGCGAGTCCTCGCTCGACCCCGATGACCTGGTTGTGGCCGGCCTGCCCAGGCCCTGGTGTTTCGTGGTCGATATCCACGCCCCCACCGAGACCATCCACGAGTTGGATTGTACCGCCGGTGGCTGTGACGAACCCCTCAGGAGCTGGGGCAACCGCCTGCTCGAATGCGTCATGCGCCGCGAGTTCAAACGCCGCCGCATGACCCGTCACCTCTATCTTCGCTTCGCATATGGAGATGCCTGATGCATCGCATTGATCATACAACCGCCGACGCCAACAAACATGGGATCGGCAAGCCCGGCTTTACCGGGGGCAATCCCACCACAGCGACCCCGTCCACCCGGCTTACCGCCGAGTGGTGCGATGACACCCAGGAAAATATTGTCAGGGCCATTGAGGGGGCCGGCATCGCTCTGGTCAAAGGCAGTGGCACTCAGCTTTATGACGCCATCCAGGTGCTCATCGCCGCCGGGCTGTCGGGGATCTCAGTCAAGCAAAAGTCGCTGATCGCCACAGCCCAGACCTTCGCGCCGGGCGTGGTTAACGGTGACCCGGTGCGCTGGGACTCGTCCAACTCCCGCTGGGCCAAGGCCCTGGCTGATGGCACCGCCTCTGATCTCGGACTCGGTCTGGCAGATGTTACCAACGCCGAAGTCACTCTCTATGGCGAGACCCGCGCCGGGCTGATGGCAGGGCTCACCCCCGGCGTGGCCTATTACCTCGCGGTTGCCGGTGGGTTCGTCACCACCTCCACGCCAGCGGATTCAGTCAAGATCGGCGTAGCCAAGAGCGCTACCGTAATGTGGGTCGATATTGATACCGTCAGCCAAGCGAAGGGGGTCTCCTCCATCTCGGGTGCCACAGCCTTCCATGCGGCCCAGCACCTCGGAAATTTCGTGGCCGCCGCCGCTGCCGTTGTCACCTTTGATCGCCTTAATACGCTCGGCAACGGCACCTGCGCCTTCTTCTCGGCCGAGGGTGGCCCCATCACCTTTACCCCGAACGCGGCTGATGCCGTCAATACCGGCAGCGTTGGTGCCAGCTATGTGATGCCCCAAGGCGCCAGCGGTTTTATCATCGGCGACGGTGCGGCCTCTGGCCTCTGGCATTTGTTTACCAATCTGCAGGGCGGCGCGGCGGCGGCCAGCGTCAAAAATCTAAAGATCCAGCCCAGCAGCAACACCCAGGTGGCCCTGACCGCCGACGAGGTGGCGCTGGAGAACAGCAGCAACGGCTATCTCACCGTTCGTGCGGTCAACCTGACCCTGTCCACCGGCTCGGTCGGTGCCAACGCTCTG
>JAYTWE010000242.1:0-1848 GCA_043744055.1 Magnetospirillum sp. | reverse complement strand
GGGTATCCACGCCGCTCAGCCTTCCCCGTTGTTTCCAAAGACTTTTCTGCGGACCCGCGTGGATGGCCGGAACACGTCCGGCCATGACGAGTATGTGGGGGTGTCTGAATCTTCCGTCTGCGTAAGTCTAGTATGGCTTAAAGGCGATGATGGCCATGTCGTCGCGCCGGTTCTGCGTGCCGCGATAGGTGCTTAGGGTCTCTTCAATGAGGGCGAGCTGTTCGGGCAGGGGGAGGTTTTGAGCTTCGGAAATGACTTCGACCAGCCGACGGCGTCCGAACAACTTTGGCGGTTCACCGCCCACATGGTCGGTCATGCCGTCGGTGAACATATAAACAGTGCTTTCGGGTTCCAGCGGAAATACCTGATCTGTGAAGGCCTTGACCTCTCCGCCGCTGCGATAGCCCCGCGAGCGGCGGCTCGCTTTGATAACCCTGGCGGTTCCGAGGGAGGAGATCACCACGGGTATATTGGCTCCGGCAAAGGTCAGGGTCCTGGTCTCGCCGTCCCACAGACAAATTGCGGCGTCCAATCCGTCATCGCTGGTTCCTTCTGGCTGGTCTTGACGCAGTCTTTCGCGTACGACCGCGTCCAGCCGTTCAAGAATGGCCGAGGGGAGCATCTCGCCATTTTCCATCATGATTCGGTCCATGGCGGTTGCGACCACCACGGTCATGAAGGCGCCCGGCACGCCGTGGCCGGTGCAGTCTGCCAGCAGGATCAAGGCCTTACGCCCAAAACGGTGCAGCCAATAATAATCGCCGCCAACCTGTTGCAGCGGTTCCCAGCGGACATGGAATTCGGCTACGGAATCACCCAGGCTGGTGGCGTCGGGCAATAGGCCGTCTTGGATTTTGCGGGCATATCCGATGCCGTCGAGGACAAGGCGGCTGGCTTTTTCCAGGGCAAGATTGTTTTCAATCAGCTTGGCCTGGGCTGTTTCCAATTCCTTCAGCAGGCGCTTGGCTTCATCGCCGGATCGCAAACCGTCCACCATGCGGTTGAAGGCGGCGGCCAATCGACCGATCTCGTCGCCACTGGACCAGCTGACTTCGGTCCACTCCTTGCGTTCCACCTTGGCCATGGCGTCCAGCAGCTTGGCCAGGGGCGTCAGGATCAGGCGGCGGGTGGCAAGATGAATGGTGGCGAAGGTGGCAAGCAGCAAAGCGAGAATCGCCGCCGCGCCAATGCCGATCAGTCGTTTGGCGCTGGACTCTAATTCCGCCTTGGACAAAACCAGTTCGAATTCACCGATGGTCTTGCCTGGGGCTGACGGGTCGGGAATGGGGTGGCGCGTTCTTATGGCGGGAGCTCCACTTCCGGGCTCTTCACCATGCTGAAAGGCCAGTTGGCCGGTGTCATCGAAGACACGGGCGAAAAGAAAGCTGGCGTCACTGTCGATGGCACTGACCTGGGTCTGATAAATTGCTTTATCCAGATTCCACAATGGCCGGGCAATGGCCTGGGCGGTCAGGGTGGCAATCAGCTCTGTCCGGGCTTTCAGGGCTTCCAGCTGGGTGGAATAGCCCATCCAGCCCACGGCCAGCTGGATGGCCAGCACAGCGATCACGACCACGGGCAAGGTGGCGGTAAAGACTTTGAGGGCGAGGCTCCGGCCCGGAATGAAGGCGGACGGTTCGGTCATATCAATCCTTGACGCCAAAGTCGCGCCACAGACGGGGCAGGGTCTGGTCCTTGGTCATGGCCGCAAGGAGGCGATTGATATCGGCGACGGAGATGACCGCGCCGGGCCGGACCAAGGCGCGATGGGCATAGCGCTGATCGAATCTTTCGGAGATCAGCAGACGGGGCTCGGTTCCCGGATGTGATTTCAAGTAACGCTTCAGA
>JAYTWE010000241.1:0-1595 GCA_043744055.1 Magnetospirillum sp. | reverse complement strand
CCAAAATGGCGGGGCTGGAAGATTTTTTCTGCCGCCAATTCTCGGTGCCGCTGGAAGAGCGCGCCCGCGTCACCGCGCTCAGCCTTTCCGCCCATGGCTGGCCTCGCCTCGTCCTGGAGGCCATGGCCGTCATCGCCTTGTTGCTCGCTGTTCTTGCCCTGCTCATCATTCAAAAGCGCCAGCCTGGGGAAGCCATGGCGACCATGGGCATCATGGGTGTGGCGGCCATCCGTCTTATTCCCTCGGGAAACAGAATCGTCGGTGCATTTAATCTTTTGCGCGAAAACACCTCCGGCCTGAATATTGTCTATAATGACATCCATGATGGGGTGAACGGATGTGGCCCGATCCAGCGGGACGTTCAGGATTTCCCAGTAACGCGCGAGATCGCTCTGGACTCCATCGGCTATTCCTACCCGAAATCCGAACAGACGACCCTGGCTCACATAAACCTCATCATTCCCACCGGGTCGTCTCTGGCCCTGGTGGGACGATCGGGGGCGGGTAAGAGCACCCTGGCCGATGTGATCTTGGGGTTGTTGCCGCCCACATCCGGGCGGATCCTGGTCGATGGCATTGATATCGCGACCAATCTGCGGGGCTGGCAAAGCCAGATCGGCTATATCCCACAAGATATCTATCTGCTGGACGATACGCTGGCCCGCAATATCGCCCTGGGCTACGAAGACCAGGATATTGATTTCGATCATCTGCGAGCCGTCATGGAGATGTGCCGTCTCGGTGAATTCGTCCAATCCCTGCCCGAGGGCATCCACACCATGGTGGGAGAGCGTGGCGCCCGGCTGTCGGGAGGACAGCGCCAGCGCGTGGGAATCGCCCGCGCCCTGTTCCGCCGTCCGGCGGTTCTGGTGCTCGACGAGGCGACCTCGGCGCTGGATTCCGAGACCGAGCACGATATCAGCGATTCGATCCGAATGCTGGCGGGACAAAAAACTGTGATCCTGATCGCCCACCGACTCTCCACCATTCACCATTGCGATCAGATCGCGCTTATGGATGACGGCAAAATCGCCGCCGTCGGATGCTATGACCAACTGGCCAGGGACAATCCGACCTTCGCCCGGATGATCTCTCTCAGCCAATTACCGGGCTAGGATGTTCACATGCGTGAAGCCGATATCCGCCCCCTCGACCTGCTGAACGAATATCTCCGTCTGTCAGCTGCCGATGTAGCCGAATTCTTTCCCGATCTCGGCGGTTTCGAGTATCGGCCTTGCCCGGGCTGCGGAGCGCACAGCACCACCCACGCCTTCGCCAAGGATATCTTCAAGCTGGTCCGCTGCCGGGACTGCGGCACGCTGTTCGTGGACCCGGCGCCGCCACCGGCACTGCTGGCCGCGTTCTACCGCGACAGCCGGTCGCAGCGATACTGGGGGGATGTGTTCTTTCCGGCGGTGGCCGAGGCGCGGCGGGAGAAAATCTTCGCACCGCGTGTGACCCGGATCGCCCAGTTGATGGCCGATCATGGGGTGGGACCGGGGGCAGTGATGGATGTGGGTGCCGGAACTGGCATTTTCCTTGAGGAATGCCGCCGCGCCGGTTGGACTGGCCCGTTCCTGGCGGTGGAGCCATCG
>JAYTWE010000240.1:0-19083 GCA_043744055.1 Magnetospirillum sp. | reverse complement strand
GCCCTGACTCATGCCAAAAACTGGGCTCACGCCAAGCTGGAAAACTGGACCATGTGGCGACTGGTTCGACGCGCCATCACCCGACTGCGTGAACGAGTAAAAGCCCTTTTTTCTTAACCTTACTCGATCAACCCGCGCCGGATGGCATAGGCGGCCAGCTCGGCGGAGTTATGCAGGTCCAGTTTCTGCATGATCTTGGTGCGATGGGTTTCCACCGTCTTGATGGCGATCCCCAGCTCTTCGGCGATTTCCCGATTTTTCAAGCCCTGAGCAATGAGACGCAGCACCTGACGCTCGCGGGCAGTCAGAGAACCACCACCCCCGGCATCGGCACCTTCCAGATATTCCTTCACCAGATCGGCCGACAGCCCTGGCCCCAAATAGGTCTTACCCGAACAAACGGCGGTTACCGCCGCCATCAGCTCGCCATGCCCCAACTTCTTCAAGGCATAACCATCGGCACCCGCGGCCAAGGCCTCGGCCACGCGGTGCTCGCAATTGGCAATAGTCAGGACCAGGACTTTAACTTGAGGAGCCAGCCGTTTGATCTGCCGCGTCGCCTCGACACCATCCAATTCCGGCATGGACAGGTCCATCAGCACCACATCAGGCAGAAGGTCACGAGCCATGGCGACCGCACCCTTACCATCCTCGGCCTGGCCGATAATGGTCACATCATCGGTCGCCAAAAGCGCCACCAAACCCTGGCGGACCAATTCTTGGTCCTCGGCTATCACTATACGCACCGTCACAGTCGATCTCCTCCACCCCACCGGAATCATCGCTATCTTGACGCAGACTTATGCCTGTCCAATTTGATGCAAATTTTCCCCATCGCGCAAGTTACTGCCTTAAAGGCCCATGCGAGTCTATGATGCAGTTCACACTTTGAGACTAAATAGACTGATACTCTATGAAAATAGCCATTGCCGTCACCGCCGCCCCAGCCCAAATTAAGCTTGAAGCCGAGAGTTCCTCGGGAAAGACTGCGGGCTCCGCCCAACCCCGCAAAGGGCCGAGGCCCTTTGATCCCATTGGATTAATAGGAATGGGGTCAATGGACCGTGTCCCTTGCGGGTGAAAGGGCAGAGCCCTTCCTTCTTTCGGGTTCTCACGTAAACTGAAAGTATTACTTATCCTTATCGACATAAGGATTCTTGCCGCCGCGCACGAACAGGCGGATCGGAACTCCCGGCAGATTAAAGGCTTCGCGCAAACCATTAATCAGATAGCGGCTATAGGATTCCGGCAGTTGTTCGGGCCTAGTGGCGAACAAGACGAAAGTGGGTGGCCGAGCCTTGGCCTGAGTCATATAGCGGATCTTGTAGCGTCGCCCACCCGGCAAGGCTGGCGGCGGATGACGATCGATGACCTCTTCCAGCCAACGATTCAACCCTGCTGTGGGAATACGACGGTTCCAGGTATCCCAGGTCTCGATCACCGCATCCATCAAGTGATCGACGCCGCGTCCGGTCAAGGCCGATAGAGTGACCGTGGTCACGCCTCGGGCCTGGGGCAGCGAGGTTTCAAGACGATCACGCAGACGATTCAACGCGGCCTGGGGATTGTCCATCACATCCCATTTGTTGACGGCGATCACCAGGGCGCGGCCCTCGTCGATCACCAAACGCGCGATGGTCAGATCCTGCTTATCGAGAATGGCGGCGGCATCCATCACCAGAACCACCACTTCGGATCGACGAATGGATTCAATGGTGTTGCTGACGGACAGTTTCTCGATGGCGTCACTGATCTGAGCCCTCTTGCGCAGACCGGCGGTATCCACCAGCTTGACCGGGCGGCCACGATGCAGCCATTCCACCGCGATGGCGTCGCGGGTCAAGCCAGCTTCGGGACCGGTCAGCAGACGGTCTTGCCCAAGCAGTTGGTTGCCCAAAGTGGACTTTCCCACATTGGGGCGGCCGACGATGACCATGGTCAGCGGACGCCCCGGATCGGGCTCGGCATCCTCGGCATCCTCGCCGGGTTCCGCGAAGAAATCGTCCTCGTCGTCCTCGTCGTCCAGCGCCCCCGCCTTTTCAGCATGAGGACGCAGCGCCTCGAACAGTTCGTACATCCCCTCGCCATGTTCGGCGGAGACCGGCACCGGCTCCCCCATTCCCAAACCATAAGATTCGTAAAGGCCAGGCATACCAGCCTTACCCTCGCACTTATTGGCCACCAAGATTACCGGAGTGGGCAAGCGGCGGAGATGGTCGGCGAAGTAACGATCCAGCGGTGTAACCCCCGCCCGCGCATCAATCAACAGCAAGGCCACATCGGCCTCGGTCACCGCCTTATCGGTCTGACGACGCATGCGCGATTCGATGCTGTCGTCGGTTTCATCTTCGAATCCGGCGGTATCGACTACAGTAAAGTCCATTCCCATCAGATTGGCGCGACCTTCGCGCCGGTCACGGGTGACACCAGGAAGATCGTGAACGATGGCAAGCTTACGTCCTGCCAGACGATTGAAAAGAGTGGACTTTCCCACATTGGGTCGTCCGATGATGGCAACTGTGAACGTCATGAATGAACCTGGTTCAGCCCCCGAAGACGGGGAGCCCTTCAACGATAAGCGACGAGATCAGCCTCGTCGGTGAGGAAATACATGGTGCCGTTGGCGATGATGGGGGCGATGCTGACTCCATCGGGGGCCTCGTCCCATCCCAACATGTCGCCGGTATAAGGCGACAGAGACACCAGCTTGCCGTCGGAGCTGCCCAAGATCAGACGATCCGAGGCCAGCACAGGCCCAGACCACATGATGCGGCCTTCCTTGTCCTTGGGCTTTTCCCAGCTTTGCATCTGGGTGACCCAAACGATACGGCCGGTCTTGGCTTCCAACGCGATCACTTCATTGTTGTTGGTCACCACAAAGAGATAGTCACCGGCGATCCATGGGCTTTGGACTCCACCGATTTCTTTTTCCCAGATCCGCCGACCATTACGAAGATCAACGCAGACCAGAAGATCGCCGTTGCCGATGGCGTAAACGCGATCGCGGTCAATGACGGGACGGCCGCGAATATCCATCAATGCGCCGACATTCTCGGTCCGACGAACGGTCAGCAGCGAATCCTGCCAGATGACGCCGCCGGTATCCACCTTCAGGGCGAACAGCTCACCCGAAGTATAAGGAACCACCACGGTATTGCCATCCACCGCCGGGCTGTTGCCAGCCAACAATCCCGTGACCTCGGAAATCCCCGAATGCGTCCACAGCAAGCCACCGTCCTCGGCTGCCAGGGCATGAGTCTGATTATCCACGGTCACCGCAAAGACACGCCCGCCGCGAACGGTGGGAGCCCCACGCAAGGGACCGGAAACCGACTGACGCCAGACCACCTTACCGTTGCGGGCATCCACGGCCACCACCTGGGCGAAGCCGGTGGCGACGAAGATCACCCCATCTTCATAGGCAAGACCGCCGCTGGTATAGACGTCAGACTTGCCCTTGGGATTGATATCGGTGGACCAGAGCTTTTTACCGGTTCCCGCATCAAAGGAAAAAACCTCCGACGCGGCATCCACGGTGAAGATCCGACCCTCGGCGACGACCGGCTGAGCCAGCAGCTTACGGCGCTTGTTCGATCCATACCCGGCACTGCTCGACCAGCGGCGGACCAAGGAATCAGACACCACGGTGTGATGCATGGCGTGATTGGAATAGCCGCCCGCCTGAGGCCAGTCGTCATTGGGTTCGGGTGGCGGCAAGATGATCTTGGCGAGCGGGCCGGAAATCTCGGGCTCGGCCTGCTTTTCACGGGCAAGGATGGAGATACGCTTGCCCGGCAGCGGCGGCGCCTTGTTCTCGCCCAGCCAAGTGTCGCAGGCAGCCAGCGATATAACGGCGATCAAGACCCCTGCCATCCGGCGCGACATGACGCACATCCCCATGGGTGTTCAGCTCCTGACGCGCTGGCCGGTGGTGGCCAGCATTTCGGCGGCGCGAGCCCGCAAGCCCTGCGGGGCGGCCGCGTCTTCTGCAATCTTGGCGAACAGATCGGCGGCGCGGGCTTCGTCGCCACGTCGCAAAGCGGTCAACGCCTGAATTTCACGGGCGGAATGGCGCCAGGAACTGGACTCGGCGGCCAAGGGCTCCAGCGACTTATCCAACGCGACAGGGTCGGCACTATCCACCGTCAGATAGGCGGCACGGATCATCGCCATATCCCGATAAACCTTGTCCACGGACGTATCCGCGGCCAGACGCTGGTAAATCCCGGCGGCAGCGGGAAGATCACCCTGCTGCTGCTTAAGATCGGCCAAGCGCAATTCCGCCAAGGTGCGATAGCCCTTGGCCCCCTCCGCCTGCAGCTTGCCCAGGACTTCGGCAGCTTCGTCCTTGCGCCCTTGCTCCAGCAAAGTAGCGGATTCAGCATAGCGTGAAGACGATGCCAAGCGCTGCTTGAGGTCCCAGGAATTCCAGCCCTGCCAAGCGGCCACGGCCAGCACGATAGCCACGGCACCGCCAGCCATCAGGCCGCCATACCGGGTCCAGGCCTGCTGGAGTTTTTCCTGCCTCAGGTCCTCGTCAACCTCCTTAATCAGGAGATCGGTGGCGGCATCATCGTTCTTATCGGTCAAGAATAGCTCTCCCTCGGGTTCGGCCATGACGGCGCCCGCGCGGTAAGATAGTCCCAGCAGCGCCCCTTGGCAAACAGGCGATTCGCATCACGCCTGGAAGTCGTCGGCAGCAAGCGCGTTGACGCCGTCCGCACGACCGTCTACCAGGGCGGAACTTACCCCTGTCACGGAGTTCCCGGATGCCCTGGCCCACACCTGTCGACATGCTTGGCGCCGTCGCGGGGATACTCACCACCGCCTCTTTCGTGCCTCAGGTCATTAAAACCCTGCGCTCGGGGCAGACGCGGGACATCTCGCTGGCCATGTGGCTGGCATTTTGTTCCGGCGTCGCCCTTTGGACCGTCTATGGAATCCTTCTGGAAGCCTGGCCCATCGTCGCGGCCAATCTCCCCACTTTGGGACTGGCTGGCACCATTTTGGTGATTAAACTGAAGAATATGAGCAAGGAGTAGGGGTACTCACGCCCCTCAAGGCCGGGCGGGGACCTCCGCCCCCTTGGCTTACGCGCCACGAGGCGCGGCGGCCTTTGGCCTTGCCTCCTTCGTCGATTACTCCTTGCGCCCCCCATGCAGCGAGGACCACTGAACCGGATCGTGCAGGAAGGAGCGGACTTCCTCGATGGCACGGCGGTCGAACTGACCTTCTTCCTCCACCACTTCCAAAACGTCCCACCAATTACACAGATAGCCCATACCAACGCCGATTTCTTCCAAGCTTTTCAGCGCGCCGGGGAAGACCCCGTAGAAGAACACCACGAAAGAATGATCAACCTTGGCCCCCGCAGAACGTAGGGCGTTGACGAAATTAACCTTGGAGGCGCCGTCAGAGGCTAGATCCTCGACCAGGACCACCCGGTCGCCGTCCTTGAAGTCGCCTTCGATCTGGGCATTGCGGCCGAAACCCTTGGGCTTCTTGCGAATATAGAGCATGGGCAAGTTCAGACGATCAGAGACCCAGGCCGCATAGGGAATACCAGCCGTCTCGCCGCCAGCGATGGCTTCGGTGGATTCATAACCCACTTCACGCAAAATGGCGTTGGACATCAGCTCACTGATCTTAGTGCGCGCCCGTGGGAACGAGATCACCTTGCGGCAATCCACATAAACCGGGCTGGCCCAACCCGAAGTCAGGATATAGGGCTCTTCCGGGCGGAAATTAATCGCCTTGATTTCCAACAGAATGCGCGCGGTGATCAGTGCCGCCTTCTTCTGCTCGGGGGTACGGGAAACGGTTTGTGCCATGGTGCAGCCCTCTTGCCTTGCCGGTTACGGGGGGTATAGGCACAATCTGATTTTCCTGCAAGAAGACAGAATAAGGAATCGAAATGTCCGACGTGATCGTGATGAGCCGCGAAGGCGCAATCGCCACCGTGATGCTGAACCGTCCCGACCGCATGAATGCCTTGAACCTGCCCATGTGGCGAGGGTTGACCGAGGCTTTCACCGCCATTGCCGCCGATAAATCCATCCATGTGGTCATCTTGCGAGGATCTGGCGACAAGGCTTTCGCCCCCGGTGCCGATATCGAAGAATTCGACACCCATCGCGCCAATGCCGAACAGGCCAAGGCCTATGACGTGGTCATGCGCAAGGCGCTGGACTCCGTGCGGGCATGTCCCCAGCCGGTCGTCGCCGCCATCTATGGTCCTTGCGTGGGCGGAGCGCTGGAATTAGCCAGTTGCTGCGATCTGCGCATCTCGGCCAAGTCGGGAAAGTTCGGCGTGCCCATCAACAAGATTTCCGTGGTGATGGCCTATCCTGAACTGACCGCCATCCGCCGGGTGGTCGGCACCGCTGTCGCCTTGGAAATCCTGCTGGAAGGCCGGGTATTCGATGCCAACGAAGCTTGCGCCAAAGGACTGGTCAACCGAGTGGTGGACGATTCCGCCATGGAGGCCGAGATTTCCACCACCGCCAAACGCATCGCTGCCGGAGCGCCCCTGGCCAATCGCTGGCATAAGGCATTCATTTCCCGCCTGGAAGATTCCAAGCCCCTGTCAGACGCCGAGAATAACGAATGCTACGACTTTCTCGCCACCGCCGACTATGCCGAGGGATTGGCCGCTTTCCGCGCCAAGCGCAAGCCGGTGTTCAAGGCGGAATAAAACCCTTAAGGCCTGACCGCACCCTCGGTCAGGCCTGCCAGCGCCTTCAGCTCGGTGCGTGAGTTGACGTTGCGCTTCTTCAGCCGGAGGGCGATATTCGCCACCATCTCCGCCCGCCCCGGCATCCCGAAGACCGAGGCGAAGCCGTTGCGGCCCAAGACCCTGAAGGCTGTCGCCAGGCAGACCGCCGCCTGAACCGTAGATAGGGACAAACCGGCAAACAGCTCGGCGCGAACCGCATCATTCACCCCGGCCAAGGCCGCGACCAGCTCCCGCATCTCGTGACTGCCCCGGCTTCCCAGCACCGCCACGGCATTGCGATCCGTAATAGCCTCCCACCAGAACTCCTCCTGCGGAGTCCCGGAAAAGGACTGGGTCGCGGCGACTGACATGAAAGAACCGCCGCGGCGGGCCACCACGGTGGCCGATTGAGCCGGAGCCTCAACCTCGAAACGAGGCGGAATGGGAGGCCGGGTCGCCGGACGTTCTGGAGTGGGAAGCTCGTATATGGGCGGTCCGGGCGGCCGAGCGGCGGCGGTGATGGCATCGAGCAGCTCGGCATCCCGGATATCGAGAATGCGCGGCCCCATCTCCAGCACCTTATCGACCGGCATGGGGGCATAATGAGGCACCAGGGAGACCTGCCAGTCATGGATCAGATATTCATTCATGGCCTTATACATGCGGCCCGAACGCGACTTCGGATCATTGGGATCACCACCCAGAATGGCCTTGAAATGACGCTTGGCATGCGTGCGCACGATCATGGCGATAATATCGTGCACCGAACGGCCACACCGCAATTGGACAAAGTCGTCATTGACCGGACGGCCCCTGACATCCACGAGAAGCGTGCGGAATTGATCGCGATGACGGCGGAATATCTGGATGCAGCCGTTCAGAAGTTCGGAACTGGCCATGACCGTGTCATAGAACTCGTCCCCGGCAATGGCGCCGAAAGCTGGGACCAGCGAACGGAAAATATCGGCAACCGGCCCTTTCAGCGTATCATTGATGAAGCGCACTGCGTCGCCATGCCCCAAGATCTTGTCGATCCGGCGGGCGGCGACCTTTCTGGCGCTGACATCGTCGCGAGGCATACCTGATTATCCCAAATTTAAATCAGATTAGCCTCATGCTCAAAACTCGGGCAACCAACGAATATTGACAACTTGTTTACTTAATTGACGGGAGCTGGCTTGAGCAGTTGGTCCAAGGCAGCTTTCAGCCGAGCCAGATCCACCGGTTTCGCTAAGTAAAAATCCATCCCGGCGGCAACGCATCGCTCCGCCTCCCCCGACAGGGCATTGGCGGTCAGCGCGATGATGGGAGTGTGCCGTCCCTCTCCAGCCAGCATCTCCGCCTCGCGAATGGCGGCGGTCAGTTGGAAGCCATCCATGACCGGCATGTGGCAGTCGGAGACCACTGCGGCGAAGTCCCGCTCTCGCCATGCCGCCAGGGCGGTCGCCCCATCGGGAAGAACCTCGGCCTCATAGCCCAGCATTTTCAGCTGCCGGTAAATAAGCTGCTGATTCACCGGGTGATCCTCGGCCACCAGAATGGGAGCGCCGCCCCACAGAGGCTCGACCGCATTCAGCGGGGATGGCGCAGAGAGAAGCGGGCTGGCTGGCCGACAGATCGGCTGATTCCGGGTTGAGTAAGCTGCGGCCTCAAGGATTTGCATTCGCCCCAAAGGCCGTCCCAGAAAGCCGACGCAGTTGGTCAGACGCTCCAAATGAAACCGATTGGATGTCCCTGAATCGATGAAGATCAGTGGAATCTCCCCCAAGACGTCCAACTGTCCCGCTTCAAGACCAGCCGTAGCGAGCAAGGCCACATTGAAACGTGTCAGAGCGGGCGCCCCTTGGGCGAATGCCGTCGCGATATCCTTAACGCCATGAACCCGAACCACGGCGGCGCCCGCCCGTTCCGCTTCCTGGGCAATGTGGGAACGCTCCTCGGATTCGGGATCGACCACCAGGACCCTTAACCCCATGAAATCCGGTGCGGCGGGTCCATCTTGATCCTCTGCCTCGCACGCTGGCAACGGAAGCGTGCACCAAAAGGTTGCCCCTTCCCCCGGTATACTGTCGAAACCGGCGGAGCCATCCATCAGTTCCACCAGCCTACGAGTGATAGACAGCCCAAGCCCGGTTCCCCCGAAGCGTCGAGTGGTGGAGGATTCCGCCTGGGAGAAAGGTTGAAACAGCCGGTCACGGATGGCTGGATCAATGCCGATACCGGTGTCGATCACCCGCAGCTGGATCAGAACCTTACCGTCTTCGGTCTCTCCCATTCGTTCCGCGTGAATGGCGATCCGGCCATGGGCGGTAAACTTGACGGCATTGCCAGCAAGATTGAACAAGATCTGCCGCAACCTCGTGGGATCGGCCATGACCAACGGCGGCAATCCGGGATCAGCGAAGGAGGTTATGGTCAGTCCCTTGGCCGAGGCGGTCGGTCCCACCAGATGGACCACGCCCTCCATCACGTGAGATAAAGAGACCGGCACTCGCTCCAGCTCCATGCGGCCAGCCTCGATCTTGGAGAAATCCAGCACTCCATCGATGATCCCCAGCAAAGCCATGCCGGATTCTCGGGTTGTGGCGATCAGTTCGCGCTGATCCTCGTCCAAGGGAGTCAAGCCCAGCAATTCCAGCAAACCGACGACCCCGTTCATGGGGGTTCGGATTTCATGGCTCATGGCCGCCAGAAACGACGACTTGGCAAGATTGGCGGACTCAGCCGCTTCCTTGGCGTTGGTCAAAGCCTGAATCGCGGCATCACGGTCGCGGGTGGCTTCATGGAATTTGGCCAGAACCCGATTGAACACGGCGGCAATCTCGGCCGCCTCGGTCTCGGGCATTGCGTCCACCGGCTGGGCGAAGGATTGCGGGAACTCCCGCGCCTCCATCTGGGACAACAAATCCTGCAACGTTCTCCGTTTAGCCTCGCCGGTTTTGCGTTCGGACTCGGCCCGCTCCTCCTCCAGCCGTTGCTTTTCCACCGAGTTACGCTTGAACACCTCGACAGTCCGGGCCATGGCCGCCAGTTCATCGTCAAGATCACGGTCTTCGACCTCAAATGTCCAATCGCCGCAGGCCCCGGCCTCCATGGCATGACGAAGGCTAAGCAGCGGAGACCGGATGGACTGGCCGATCATCCAGCTGATCCAGGCGCTGACGGCCAGCAGACCCAGGGCCGCCAAGGACCCGACCACTCCCAGACGCTGTAACTGGGCATTGGAGCGTTGCTGCAACTCCCCCTCGCGGGAACGCCCCTGAGCAATCAAACGATCAATGGAAGCCGACATGGTGGCCTGGCTGGCATCCACCTCGTCGTTGAGAATGCGCGAGCGTTCCTCGAACCCCCTCGACATGGCGTCGATAGCCCCGGCCAAAGATCTGGCCCGCAATGCCAGAACACTAAGAGCGTCGCGTTGAAGATCGTTTCCCGCCAATCCGGCGAGAACCGGCATGGTTTCGGTCATCCGCTCCAGGCTGGCATGGGCACCGACGGCCCGAATGTGATTGCCGTTGAAATAGAAAACATTGATGGCGATCAGAGTCTCGACGAAGTTCTCGTGTGACTTGACCAGAGCCGGGGCCAAAAGGTCACCGCTGCGGGTTCGAGCCGTGGAATTGAGAATGGCATAAAGGCCGGACATCTCGCTGGTGGTCTGGAGAACCTGACTTTCATAGAGGCGTGAGATATCGGCATTGACCGCCTTCAGGGTTTGAAAGCCGCTGACGAATTTCCGGGCCGCCTCATGCATGGCGACGGCATCATCGGACAAGGGAATTTCATGGGCGGTGGCATCGCCCATGGCCACGAAAAGCTCCTCGGAGCGCCGCATGGACTCCTTCAACAGATCGTCGGAGGGATTGGCCAGATATTGCCGGATCATACCCTGCAAGCGACCGGATCGAATGTCGATATCAGCCAAGCCGCTGGTCTGACGCTGGACCACCCGCAGCTGTTCCAGATCGCCGTTGATGACCGTGGCGGCATGCCATCCCAGCCCCCCCACCAACAAAGCAACAAAGACATTCAGCGCCACCACCAGCGGAATACGCCAGGCGATCGGCAAAGCCCTGATCCAGCGAACGAACCGTTCCGTGGCCATCAGCGGCCATCCCCCCTTATTACCTCATGATGTAATTACCACCCCCATATGGTACCCGCGCCCCGCCTCAGGGGAAAGAGATGTTGCGTGTTTCGACGGCCGACATATGCAGCCCGGATTCACTTGACCAAAATCAAACATTCCTCCAGCATGTTCACAATCTTAACTTCTGAATGGATGTGCGCAACCATGCGCCTCACGCTGCATACCGATTACGCTTTGCGGGTTATGGTCCATGTGGGCCTCCGCAACGGAGACTTGGTGACCATCACCGAGATCGCCGATTGCTATGGTATTTCCAAGAACCATTTGACAAAAGTCGTCCATCAATTGGGCCGTATCGGATATCTGGAAACCGTTCGCGGCAAGTATGGCGGCGTGCGTCTGCTGCGCCAGCCCGAAGACGTTCTTCTGGGTCAGTTCATCCGTGACACCGAAGAAGATTTCGCCCTGGTCCGCTGCATGCGTTGCGATTCGAGCAACGAGTGCCGCCTGAATGGGCAGTGCATCGCCCATGACGCCCTAGCGTCGGGTCTGCGGGCTTTCTTCACCGAACTGGATCGCTATACCCTGGCCGATATGCTGGAAACCCAGCGCAAGGCGGCGGCGGAGTAACTCCCCCAGACCTTCTGCCGGGTTTATCGACGCCGTAAAACGGTGTATCCCTAATACAAGGGTCTTACACTGGGGGAATTCATGTCCGCTAACGATATTGCCGATAACGAAAATGAACTGAGAGTCATCAACGAGTTACTCGAAGAACTGCGCGATACCGCCAGCCAGTTACAGGTCTTGTTGGGCAATCTGCGCTCCAAAAGCGTATCGGCTGAAGAAGGCCTGGCCACCCTCAAGCGTGAAGCCAGCAATCTGCGCAGTCACGCCCAGGGTCTTAATCTCCCCATGATTAAGCTGGTGACACACCGGCTGGACGAATATATGGGCGAGCTCAAATCAGCGGGCAGCTCCGAGCTTGATGAGATCCAGATCTTCGTCGACAAAATCGAAAAGCTGGCCGATGGCGAGCATGTGGCCGAGGCCGATGCTCCGGCAGTGGTGCGCGCCCTGCCAGCCAAGCGAACCGGCGACATTGATTTCGGCAAGATCGAGAAGAAGAACGTCGAAATTCTGCTGGTCCTGCCGGAAAAGGCCATGTCGCGCATCGTTGAACGTGAACTGGCCGCCTGTGGTTACCGCACATCCACCATCCGCGACGGCTTTGCCGCCATCGAAACGGTGGTCCGCACCCGCCCCGATATGGTTCTGGCCTCCATGGAACTGGGGCTGCTTTCGGGCATCGACCTGGGCAATGCCCTGGCCGCCATGACCCCGACCCAGCTCATTCCCTTCGCACTGTTCACCAGCTATGAATGGGGCAATCCCAAGCTGCGCGGTCTGCCGCCTCGGGCGGCAGTGATCCGAAAAGGGCCTCAATTCGGCGATGACCTGGCCGAGACCCTGGCGCGATTTGAGATCACCTGAGGGGAAAGCCCCCCTCTCTTGGGAAGCTTGTGGGCTCCGCCCACACACCCGCAAAGGGTCTCAGACCCTTTGATCCCATTGGAGTAATTCAGTGAGGTCAAGGAGGGGGGATTAATTCGGAGGTGAGCATGCTGGCCTCTCTTTCCATTCTTCTACTCTGCCAATTGGCTGGCGAGATCACGGTGCGTCTGCTGGGTGTTCAACTCCCCGGCCCGGTGGTGGGAATGGTAATCCTATTCATCGGATTGCTAATTCGGGGCCGGGTCCCTGTTTCGCTGGAGCAATCCGTCCGTGCTATTTTAGCCAATTTCGCCTTGCTGTTCATTCCCGCCAGCGTCGGCGTGATGGTTCATCTGGCGGCAATCTGGACTGAAATCATCCCCATCGCCGTCGGCGTCCTGGGCAGCATGGTCATAACCCTGGTGGTCGCCGGACGGCTGATGCAAGCCCTGTCCAAGGATCAGCCCAAGGCGGACCTGTCATGAGCGGCGGTCTCCCCAGTATCTGGGTCTATCTGGCGACATCGCCCCTGTTGGGGCTCACCGCCACCCTGGTAGCCTATCAGGCGGCACTGTGGCTGTTCGAACTGTGTGGCCGCAGCCCGCTGCTGAATCCCATGTTGATCTCGGTGACCATGATCGTCGGCTTTCTGATGGCGACCGGCACCGAATACCGCACCTATTTCGATGGTGCCCAGTTCGTTCATTTTCTGTTGGGACCGGCGACGGTGGCCTTGGCCATTCCGCTTTACAATCAATTGCCGTTACTGCGCCGGGTCTGGCCGGCGGTATTGGCCGTAATCTTGATTGGCGGCGTTGTGGCGGCGGGCAGCGCGGTGGGAATCGCCTGGCTCCTGGGGGGCTCTGAACCTATTTTATTATCCTTGGCCCCAAAATCGGTAACAACCCCCATCGCCATGGGGATCGCCGAGACGGTGGGCGGCATTCCGTCCCTGACTGCGGTCATGGTCATGCTGACCGGCATCAGTGGCGTTATCTGCGGCAGCTGGATTTTGGATAAGACCGGGGTTAAATCTCCGGCGGCACGGGGACTTGCCATGGGGATCACCGCTCATGGCATCGGAACAGTGCGAGCCTTGCAAGAAAGCGAGACCGCCGGAGCCTTCGCCGGAATGGCCATCGGCCTGACCGGGCTGTCATCGGCGATCATGATCCCCCTGGTCATCAGTTGGCTGCGATAATCTCGCTGACCGTCAGAGCCCCAGATATTTTCGGATTCCGGTAAGGTTCCAGCCCTTGGCGGCATCCACCAGCGGATCACTGCTGCCCAGACTGTCGCCTTCGATTTGAAGCAACACCCGGCCGCCCAGCACTATGGTGACCTCGCCAGCACGATTAGCCGCATCCCAACGTAAAATCGCATCCTCGGCGCCAATCTTCAGCCGCCGGACATTAGGCTGGGCCGGAGCATTGGCCGCGAAAAGGGCAACGGCTCCCACCACAGCCGGACTATCGAGGATCAAGGTCGCGTTCACACTACTGTCATCGCGGGAATAGGCACGGCTGACGGCCAGACCGCCCCCTGCTCCCGCCAAGCCCTGGGCCTCGGCCGTTTCAGCTTGCCAAGACGGCAGCGGCGGCGGCAAGAACTCGGTCAAAGCCTTCGCCAACCGGACATGAAGTTCGGCCAGCGCCGCTTCCAATTCCGTGGCGGCGCGGGCCATATCGCCTTTGGCATGGGCGGCTTTGGCGGCATCCATATGACCAGAAACAGACTCGGCCGCCCGTAATGGCGATACCGGCCAAGCCAAGGCCGCAATGACGACACCTATGAACACAGCCTGACGCATAATCCCCACCCAACCGAAAGCTCTTGCGTCGAGCTTTACAACGACGCGGGCAAGGCGGCAAGGTGACAGTGTGATACCAATCGGATCTATTCCTTGAATATCGTCTTTGCCACTCTTGTCCTGATCGCCTTCGTGGTCGCCGCCTTTGCCCAACTGACGGGCAGTTCCGGGGCCATGGAAGCGCTGTCGGCATCCATTATAGATGCGGCAGCCGCCGCGATTCCGCTGGTTTTAGGGCTGGTGGGGATCATGGCGCTGTTCCTGGGCCTGATGAAAGTGGCCGAAGAGGGTGGGCTCCTGTCTGCCACCGCCCGATTGTTGGAAGCCCCTTTGCGACGCCTGTTTCCCGACATTCCCGCCGGTCACCCCGCCATGGGCGCCATGGTGATGAATGTGGCTGCCAATCTGCTGGGCCTGGGCAATGCCGCCACCCCCTTCGGCATCCGCGCCATGGAGCATCTGGAAGCCCTCAATCCCCGCAAGGGCACCGCCAGCAATGACAGGTGCTATTTCTCGCCATCAATACCGCCGGTGTCACCGTGCTCCCCACCAAGGTGATCGCGCTGCGGGCCTCCATGGGCTCCGCCGATCCCACCGCCGTGATCGCTCCGACCCTGGTGGCGACATTGGTTGCGGCCACCGTCGCCATCATCGCGGCCAAGACACTGCAAGGATGGTGGTCGCCGCAGACGGATTCCCCGGCCCTGCCGCCAGTCGGTCAAGCCGACAAACCACTCTGGCCCAGCTTGCTCGCCCTGGGGGCTCTGCTGGCGATCATTCCGCTACTGCTAATCCACGGCCGCGCCATGGGGCCTTGGATTTTACCCGGCCTCGTCACCGGATTGCTGCTGTTCGGAGTTATGCGCCGGGTCCGGGTCTATGAATGCTTCGTGGACGGAGCCAAGGAGGGCTTCGCCGTCGCGGTGCGGATCATTCCCTATCTGGTGGCGATCCTGGTCGCCATCGGAATGTTCCGCGCCTCGGGAGCCATGGATTTACTGCTGCGGCCCCTGGCCCGGCTGACCGAGCCATTGGGCGTCCCGATAGAGGCCCTGACCATGGCGGTTATGCGCACCTTATCGGGATCGGGCTCTTATGGATTGCTGGCGGCCCATCTCAAGGACCCCGCCATCGGTCCCGACGGATATCTGGGAACTCTGCTGGGAACCCTCTATGGCTCCACCGAGACCACCTTCTATGTGCTGGCGGTTTATTTCGGCGCGGTCCAGGTGCGGCGTATCCGCCACGCCTTAGCGGTCGGCCTGATCGCTGATTTCGCCGCTCTGGTCACCGCCGTACTGGTCTGTCGGTTGATGTTCTAGAGCAGCATGCGTCAAATATGACGCATGCTGCTCTAGCTTTATGTTTGCCCCTCGCCGGGCACGGCCTCCGGCCGCTTGGCCGCGCCCTCAATGGGCGCTGGTCGCAATGTGCGTCAGGCTTGACGCTCATTGCTCTAAAAATCCAGACCGCCTTAGCCGCGAGCCATCTTGGCCAGACGCATCCGCAATGCATTCAGCTTGATGAAACCCTGGGCGTCGCGCTGGTCGTAGACCGAGTCCTTCTCGAAGGTGACATAGTCCAAACGATAGAGCGACCGGGGCGACTTGCGACCGACCACCGAAACCGTGCCCTTGTAAAGCTTGAGGCGAACGGTGCCGGTGACGTTCTCGCTGACCTTGTCGATCATGGTCTGAATGGCGACGCGTTCGGGGCTGAACCAGAAACCGTTATAGATCAGCTCGGCATAACGCGGCATCAGCTCGTCCTTCAGGTGACTTTCGCCGCGATCAAGGGTCAGGCTTTCAACGCCGCGATGGGCCACGATGAGGATGGAACCGCCAGGCGTCTCGTAGACGCCACGGCTCTTCATTCCCACGAAGCGGTTTTCCACCAGATCAAGACGGCCGATGCCATTGGCTCCACCCAGTTCGTTAAGCTTGGTCAGCAGCGAAGCCGGGCTCAAACGAACGCCGTCAATGGCGACCGCATCACCCTTCTCGAACTCCACCTCGATATAGGTGGCCGTGTCGGGAGCCTTTTCCGGGCTGACCGAGCGGGTATACATATCCTCGTTGGGCTCGACCCACGGGTCTTCCAACGCTTTACCCTCATAGGAAATATGCAGCAGATTGGCGTCGGTGGAATAAGGAGCCTCGCCGCGCTTGTCCTTGGCGATTGGAATCTGGTGCTTCTCGGCGAAGTCCAGCAGCGCCGTCCGTGAATTAAGATCCCACAGACGCCACGGCGCGATAACCTTGATATCGGGCTTCAGGGCGTAATAGCCCAGCTCGAAACGAACCTGATCGTTACCCTTGCCGGTGGCGCCATGAGACACGGCATCGGCGCCGACCATGTTGGCGATTTCGATCTGACGCTTGGAGATCAGCGGCCGGGCGATGGAGGTGCCCAGCAGATAGACGCCCTCGTACAGCGCATTGGCACGGAACATGGGGAAGACGAAGTCGCGGACAAATTCCTCGCGCAGATCGTCGATGAAGATGTTCTCGTCCTTGATGCCCATCAGCTGGGCCTTCTTCCGAGCGGGCTCCAGCTCTTCACCCTGGCCGAGATCGGCGGTGAAGGTCACCACCTCGCACTGATACTGATCTTGCAGCCAGCGCAAAATGATGGAGGTATCAAGACCGCCAGAATAGGCCAGAACAACCTTCTTAACTTCGCCCTTCATGGCAGATGCCTTTCCGAGATGGGAGGATTTTGGCCGCGCAGTATAGGCAATGGAGCGCCAGAGGCAAGGATCTCATCCTGCGGAAGTGGCCCGCAAGCCAAGCGAACGGAGTTCGCGCCCGGCGTTTGAGGAACAAAGATCAGTGATCCTCATCGGGCATTCCGGCGGCGGCGCGGGCCTTGGACAGGCTGGCTTTCTCACGCAGACTTTCCGAGCGCAGCTGGCCGCAAGCGGCCAGAATGTCGCGGCCACGCGGCATGCGGATGGGGGCTGAATAGCCGTTATCTTGTAAAATGTCGGAGAAGGCCTTCACCGTCTTCATATCCGATGTCTCGTAATCCGAGCCCGGCCAGGGATTGAACGGAATCAGATTGAACTTAGCGGGCAGCCCCTTGACCAGCTTCAACAAGGCGCGGGCATCGGCGGCGGAATCGTTGATGCCCTTCAGCATGATGTATTCGAACGTGATCCGCCGCGCATTGGATGCGCCGGGGTAATCGTGGCAAGCCTGGATCAGCTCTTTCAGCGGATACTTCTTATTGATGGGCATGATGCGGTCGCGGATTTCATCGGTGACCGCGTGCAAACTGATGGCCAGATTGACTCCTAGACGCTCGCCGCACTCCTTCATCATGGGAACGACGCCCGAAGTGGACAGGGTGATGCGGCGCTTTGAAATGCCGATCCCCTCGCCATCCATGAGGATTTCCAGGGCGGTTGCCACATTCTCGAAATTATACAGCGGCTCTCCCATGCCCATGACCACGATATTGGATAACATCCGCTTGGAATCGTCAGGAGTCGGCCACTCGCCATAAGCATCGCGACCGGCCATGAATTGGCCGACGATCTCGTCCGAGGTCAGATTGCGCACCAGCAACTGAGTTCCGGTGTGGCAGAACTTGCAGGTCAAGGTGCAGCCCACCTGAGTCGAAATGCAGACCGAGCCCCGATCTTCGTCCCGGTCGGGGATGAAGACCGTTTCCGCCTCGTTGCCGTCGTGGAACTTCAACAGCCACTTGCGGGTGCCGTCGGCGGACAGCATCTCGCGCTCGACTCCGGGACGGTTCGCCACGAAGTGCTCGGCCAACTTGGCTTGCATCACCTTGGAGATGGATGACATGGCGGCGAAATCGGTTTCGCCGCGATTATACATCCAATGCCAAAGCTGCTTGGCGCGGAACGGCTTTTCGCCGATGGCCTCCATCTCGGCGGCCAATTGGGTCCGAGACAGGCCGATCAGGTTTTTCTTGGTATCCATGACGCAGACACATAAGGTCGCGCGGCGAAAGAAGCAATGGTTAGCCCCACCATAATCCCGACACATTTTGATGGGAGGCTGTACACCGACCCTTACGGAGCCCCCACGATGAGCATTTACCTTCCCATCGCCGAGCAATCGGTGGAGATATGGGAATTGATCGGTGTGGGAGGCGGCATTGGAATTCTGTCTGGAATTTTCGGTGTGGGCGGTGGCTTTTTACTGACTCCCTTACTCATCATGCTGGGAATACCGCCTGCGGTGGCCGTAGCTTCCGGGGCCAATCAGGTGATGGGCTCATCCGTGTCAGGCGTCTTTGCCCATTGGCAACGGCGAAATGTGGATGTGAAGATGTCCGTCTTCCTGCTGATCGGCGGCTTTGCCGGGTCCAGCCTGGGAGTGTGGCTGTTCGCCCTGCTGAAGCGATCAGGGCAGATCGACCTTGTCATCAGCCTCAGCTATGTGGTTGTCCTGGGCGCCGTGGGGCTGCTGATGCTGATCGAGACTCTCACCACCCTCTATGGCCGCAATGCAGGGAAACCCCAGAGCAAGCGTCACGCTCACCACTCCTGGCATGGATTGCCGTTGCGGCTGCGCTTTCCCCGGTCCGGCCTTTATATCAGCGCCCTGCTTCCCGTGGGAGTTGGTGCCATCGGTGGAATCCTTGCCGCCATCATGGGGGTGGGCGGCGGCTTTATCTTGGTGCCGCTGATGATCTATGTGCTGGGAATGCCGACCGCCGTGGTGATCGGAACCTCCTTGTTCCAGATGATCTTCGTAACCGCCAATGTCACACTGCTGCAAGCCTTCACCACCCACTCCGTCGATATCCCCCTCGCCATGATCCTCCTGGCGGGCGGTGCCGTTGGAGCCCAGGTGGGAGCCCGTCTCGGCGCCAATCTTCCCTCTGAACGTATCCGCATGCTGCTGGCCCTGATCGTTCTGGCCGTCTGCGCCCAGATGGCATTCGGCCTCTTCGCAACCCCCGGCGAGTCCTTCTCCCTGGGCAATTGATCGCAGCGAT
>JAYTWE010000239.1:0-3152 GCA_043744055.1 Magnetospirillum sp. | reverse complement strand
ATCAAGTTCGAAGCCAACGGCCAGAACATGAATCTTCGCTCGGCTGCGGTTCAGAACCTCAATGGCAAGCCCACCGTGGTCCTGCCGGTCGAATCGGCGGAAGCCAAGCTGGTCTTCCCCATGCCCGCGTTCAAGGGACGAAGCTAAGCTTTCCCCGAAACCCAGGCCGAGGCTCCGAGATGGATGCGACATTCTTTTTGAACGTAACCAGCGCCGGCCTTCTGACCGGCCTGGTCTACGGCCTGATGGCCCTTGGGCTGTCGGTCATCTTTGGTGTCATGCGGGTGGTGAACTTCGCCCATGGCGACATGATGGTGGTGGCTATGTATGCCGCCTTCCTTTTGTTCACCAAACTGGGGATTCAACCCGTTCCCGCCCTGCCGCTGGTCGCCGGAGGCTTGTTCGTCTTCGGCTACCTGCTGCAACGGTTTCTGATCAATCGCTTCTTGGAAGTGACGGAACATATCCAGTTCCTGCTGCTGCTTTCCATCGCCATCATCATCACCAATGTCTTGCTGATGGTATTCGGCCCCGATGCCCGCAACATCCAATTGGAAGCCAGCTTCGAGAGCTACAGCATCGGCCCCATGGTATTCGACAAAGTCCGCGTCATCGCCGCCGTGACCGCCGCCGGAGTGGCGGCCCTGCTCTGGGCCTTCTTCCGCTACACCACAACCGGAACCGCCATTCGCGCCTGTGCCGATAATCCCGTGGGAGCGCGGGTGGTCGGACTGAACGTGGAACAGCTTTACGCCATCACCTTCGGTATCGGCTCCGCCTGTGTCGGAGCGGCGGGATGTCTGTTGCTGCTGCTGGTTGACGTCCATCCCCACCTATCGGCGGATTACACCTTGCTGGGCTTCATCATCGTCATCTTGGGCGGGTTGGGCAGCCTGGGCGGCGCGTTGCTGGGCGGTATCTTGGTGGGACTGTCGGAAGCCTTATCCGGCGTGCTGATCGCTCCCTCGCTGAAAAGCATGTTCAGCTTCGGTCTGCTGATCCTGGTCCTGCTGCTGCGGCCGCAAGGCATCTTGGGGAAGAAGCCATGATCGGTTCGCTGGACTTCTCGGATCGCAGCACCCGTCTGCTGCTGGTAATGCTGGCTGCCTTGCTGCTGGCTCCGCTCATGGCCGGAGACTATTTCCTCTCCATCCTCATCACCGTCTTGCTCCAGGCCTATCTGGGTATGTCGTGGAATGTGATGATGGGATTCGCCGGGCAATTCTCCTTGGGTCACGCCTTGTATGTGGGGCTGGGGGCCTATAGCGCCGGAGCCCTGTTCGTTCATTTCGGCACGCCGCCATGGCTGGGAGCCATTGCCGGGATGGTGGTGTCCATGGCCTTTGCCGCCATGATCGGAGCCCTGGGATTCCGCTTCAAGGTCATGGGCGTCTATTTCGCCCTGCTGACCATCGCCTTCGCCGAATTCACCCGCGTCTTGTTCGATCATTGGGGCTGGGTGGGGGCATCTTCCGGTCTGTTCCTGCCGGTCTCCAACCGCAGCCATGACGATATCTGGCTGCTGCGCGGTTCGGCCTCCATGTTCTATTACGTAGCTCTGGGGCTGACCGTGGCGGGCTTTGTGTTCAGTCGCGCCTTGTTGCGCCGACGCATCGGCTATTACTGGCAAGCCATCCGCGAGAACGAAGACTCCGCCGACGCCCTGGGCATCGACGTGTTCCGCTTCAAGATGGTAGCGGTGCTGATCTCAGCCGCCATGACCAGCCTGGGCGGCATGTTCATCGCCTTCTTCAACAACAACCTCTACCCCGAGAGCATCTTCTCCATGCATCGCTCCATCGAGCTGATCTTGGGGACCATCATCGGCGGAATCGGAACCCTGTTCGGTCCCATCCTGGGCGCTGTTGTGCTGACCGTTCTGGGCGAAGGCCTGACCATCATGGGCGAGAAGATCGGCATCGACGGTATCAAGCAGATCGCTTACGGCATCTGTATGCTGACCATCCTGATCTTGAAGCCGGGCGGTCTATGGCCATGGCTGCGACAGAAACTCGGCCTGGATGGAGGCGCCAAATGAGCCCCCCCATCCCCATGCTGTCAGTGGAAAATCTGGGCAAGAGCTTCCGAGGCCTACGTGCCGTCAATGCCGTGCATTTCCAAGTCCCCAAGGGCGCCATCGTCGCCCTGATCGGACCAAACGGGGCTGGAAAGACCACCACCTTCAACCTGATCGCGGGAGCCCTGCCCCCCAGCGACGGCCGCGTCATGCTCGATGGCCGCGACGTCACCGGGCTGGGTCAAGCCGAGATCTGCCGCGCCGGAGTGGGCCGCACCTTCCAGATCGTCAAGCCCTTCGCCGGTCTGAGCGTGGAAGAGAACGTCATGGTCGGAGCCCTTCGCCATGACGGCGGAGATGTGGAGAAAGCCCGTACCGCGTCCCGCGCCATCCTCGACCTGCTGGAACTGGGCGACAAAGCCAAGCATCCGGCTCAATCCTTAACCCTGCCCGACCGCAAGCGCCTGGAAGTGGCCCGCGCCCTGGCGACCCGGCCCAAGCTTTTGCTGCTGGACGAGGTCATGGCCGGTCTGCGCCCGGTGGAATGCGACCGCATGGTGGCGATTTTACTGGGGCTCAACAAAGAAAGCGGAATGACCATCTTGCTGATCGAGCATGTGATGCGCGCGGTCATGGCCCTGTCGGATCATGTGGTGGTGCTGCATCACGGCGAGAAAATCGCCGAGGGCACCCCCGCCGAAGTCACCAGCCACCCCAAAGTACTCGAATGCTATCTGGGCGAGGAGCACGAGTGATGCTGGAAATCTCGGGACTCGACCTGTTCTATGGCGATGCGCAGGCGCTGGCGGGAGTGTCTCTCACCGTGGCCGAGCACGAAGTGGTCGCCATCGTCGGCGCCAATGGCGCGGGCAAGACCTCGCTGATCCGCGCCATCGCCGGAATGGCCAAGCCAGGAGCCGGATCAATCCGCTTTGAAGGCAAAGACATCACCGGCCTCGCCCCCCACCACATCTGCGACCTTGGCATCGCCCAGGTCGCCGAGGGACGCCAGATTTTCCCGACGCTCAGTGTTTTGGAAAACCTGGAGATGGGAGCCGTCATCCCCCGCGCCCGGTCCAAGCGCAAAGACACGCTGGAACGCTGCTTCCAGCTGTTTCCCAAGCTGAAGTCCCGC
>JAYTWE010000238.1:0-2466 GCA_043744055.1 Magnetospirillum sp. | reverse complement strand
GGCAATCTGCTCTGGCGTTCCGGTCAATCCCTGAATATTCGGGTTGAAGGCTTCCACATAGGACTTCATCACCGCCGCATTATCCCGCTCGGGATCAATGGTGACGAAGATCGGAACGACCTTTTTGGTGAAATTCGGTCCCAGCTTGTCCAACGCCCCCGACACCGTGGACAAGGTGGTCGGACAAACATCGGGGCAATAAGTATAGCCGAAGAAGATCAGCATATAGCGATTGCGGAAATCGCGATCCGACACCGTCTTGCCATTCTGGTCCGTCAAGGTAAAGGGACCGCCGATGGCGGGAGCCGCCTTGCCATCACTGGTGGTCTGGCCGGTCCAGATCACCAGCCGGACGCCGATGACGATGAACGCCACCACGATGATACCCATCAGGGCGAGCAGGGTCCGGGAAAATCGCATTCGTTCGTCTCCGTCCTCAAGATGCAAGCAATTGCCAAGCCATGACGACCAGAACCGCCGCGTTTAAAATCAACAAAACCGGGGTCAACAGCAACAGCTGTTGGCGCCAACGCCCCAAAGCGGCATGGCCCACCGCACCAATGCCAACCAGCATGGGTACGGTCCCGGCAGCAAAAGCCAGCATCCCCGCTGCTCCGGCAATGGCGTTTCCCCCTGCCGCCGCCGCCGCCAAAGCTGCATAAAGCAGACCGCAGGGAATAAAGCCCAACGCCATTCCCAACCCCCAACCGCGCCATCCGAACGGGCTGGCGAACAAAGGCCTCACCCAACATCCGATGCCGCTTGCCCAACGGCTTTCGCCGCCTCCGCCCTTCCCTCCGACCAAGCCCCGGATCGACGGCACCGCCATTCCCAGCAGCAACAGCGCCGCGACAATCAGCAATCCGCCTCCCAGCAGACGGAACGGCGCGGCACCGCCCAGTATTCCGGCAAAGCTTGCGGCCAGAGCCCCCAAAACGCCATAGGTTGTGGCACGCCCCAGATGATAGGGCAGCAAAGCCGCACCCGCCAGCCTTCGCATCTCCGTCATACGCTCTAAGGGAATGGCTTCCATGCGGGCCGCCACCTGGGCCAGCACAAAGGGGCCGCACATACCGCTGCAATGAGTCAGGCTTCCCACCAGCCCGGTGAGAAACAAGCTACCGATCAGCCCTTCGCGACCCTCGATCCCGACTCGGCAAATGGCCACGCCGGAATGGAGCAAAGCCCCCAGATCGCTCATTGGGGGCTCCACCAATCCAGCCGCTTGCGCAAAGCCACCACACCGCCCAGCACCAGCAAGGCCGGAGGCTTTAAGCCCGCCGCCTCGACCGCCCCTGCCACCTGTCCTAAACTGGTTTCCAAGACGGTCTGACGCGGTGTGGCGGCATTACACACCACCGCCATGGGTTCGTCAGCACGACGGCCCGCCGCCATCAAACGCGCGGCAAGGCGGTCCAAATGCTTCAGCCCCATATAGAACACCATCACCGGAGCGCCCCTGGCCAAAGACTCCCAGTCGAATTCCTCGGGCATCTCGCCATCGGCCCCATGGCCGGTAACAAAGGCCACGGCCGAATTGGTCTCGCGTGAAGTGGCGGGAATACCGGCATAGGCCAGACCACCGATCCCGGCGGTAATACCCGGCACCACCCGAAAGGAAATGCCCGCCGCCACCAAAGCCAGCGCCTCTTCCGGCCCACGCCCGAAGACAAAAGGATCGCCCCCCTTCAGCCGCAGCACCCGCAGACCTTGGCGGGCGAGCTCCACCAGGCGGCTGGTGATGTCGGTCTGCTTGACCGAATCCCCCTTGCCCCCGCGCTTACCCATGATCTCCACCACCGCGCCCGGCCGGACCAAAGAAAGAATGCGTCCATCCACCAAGGCGTCGCAGATCACATGATCGGCATTGCGCAAGCCGTGCAAGGCCAGCAGAGTCAGCAGTCCGGGATCACCCGGCCCAGCCCCCGCCAGCCACACTGTTCCCGCCTCGAAAGGCGCAAGTTCAAAAGGCATCTCCAACATGGCGGGCAGTATATGCACGCTTATTCAGTCGAGCCTCTGAATTTTTGTTAATTCCGGGGAGGGTCAACGTCTCGGAGAGATTCAACTGAGATCGAACCATAGACAGATAGATTACAGCGCGCTCTATGGCTGAATCGCGGCATCGATTCTCTCAATAATGTCTCTCGACACCGCTTTACTGCACATCAAATATCGCTTATTGCCCTCGGGAAGGTCGGGGAATGTTAACAGGCGAAGACTCTCTGGAGAGATATTTGCAGCCAAAGCCACCGCCTCGTATTCCTCTTGGTCGGCAAACATGTACTCGAAGCGCCCACTAGCAAGCATGCTCACCATGCCGGTCTGGGTGGTTCCCCGCGATATCTTCATGCCGGTCATCTTGACGATAAAAGTATCCATGGCGCTGCCGTAGGAAAAACCGTCAATGTAGCCAAGCCGGAGAGTCGACGAAGCGGTAAGCTCCGCCAAGGACTTATACGGCGC
>JAYTWE010000237.1:0-8801 GCA_043744055.1 Magnetospirillum sp. | reverse complement strand
CCTGTTCCGACTGTTCGATGTGTGGAAACCTTGGCCGGTCAACTGGGCAGATGACCGGATCGGCGGTGGCCTGGGAGTCATGCTTGACGATATTGTGGCGGCGGGTTACGGGCTCCCCCTCATGGCCGTATTTGTCGGGGTTTGGCGATGAACTCTCTGCTGAAGATCAAGGCTGCCGAGGTCCTGGCCGAGTTCAAGGCGGCAGGTCTTAAACTCGCCACTGCGGAATCTTGCACCGGCGGTATGGTGGCGGCGGCATTGACCGCCATTGCCGGATCTTCCGATGTGGTGGAACGCGGCTTCGTCACCTATTCCAATGCAGCCAAGACGGAGATGCTGGGAGTCCCGCCAAGCCTCATCGCCCAGCATGGTGCGGTCAGCGAGCAGGTCGCCCGTGCCATGGCGGAAGGGGCGCTGGAGCATTCTCATGCCCATGTTGCGGTCTCGGTCACCGGAATCGCTGGCCCCGGCGGCGGCTCTGACCACAAGCCCGTCGGACTGGTCCATTTCGGCAGAGCGGCCAAGGGCAGCCCAACCATAAGCCAGAAACGGATTTTCTCCGGCGACCGCGATGACGTCAGACACCAGGCGGCGATGACGGCTCTGGAGATGCTTTTGCCGCGACCGCCGATCTGAGGATGGCCAACGGCACCGTGGGAGCATCGGAAACCACGGTGACTCCCTCCCGGCGAAGCGAGGCATAGGGAAACATCCCAGATACGCCATACCCCAAATGCAATCGCCAATCGGGTAAGGCGGCAGCCACCAAGGCGCGGCATGCCTCCACCGATCCGGTGAAGGGGGCCTGGGCCTGAGCAAACATGGCGGCCAAGTCCCGGTCCAGGGCCTCATCCGCTCCAGTCGCGGCCCACAATCGCTGCCCGAGATCGCTCCAGTCCCCTGTCATGGTCCTTACGCCCTTGTGATAGAATTACCCGTCTATATTAGCATAGGATGACGCAGTCATGACTCAATCTCACAACCGCGATGAAGGACTGGTTCGCACCGGTGGTGAAGTCTTGGCTGACGCATTGATCCGAATGGGAGCGGATACGGTGACCTGCGTCCCCGGCGAAAGTTTCCTTCCTTTCCTTGACGCCGCCTGGGACCGCCGGGATTGGCTGAAGGTCCTGGCCTTCCGTCATGAGGGCGGTGCGGCTTATGCCGCCGAGGCCCATGGCAAGCTGACCGGAAGACCTGGAGTGTGCTTTGTCGGGCGTGGCCCTGGCGCCGCCCATGCCTCGGTGGGCGTTCACACCGCCTTTCAGGATTCCACCCCCATGCTGCTTTTGATCGGACAAGTGGACCGTCCCAATCGGGGCCGCGAAGCCTTTCAGGAGGTGGATCTTCGCCAGATGTTCACCCCCCTTGCCAAACGGGTCGAGGAAATCAATGACGCGGCCCGCCTACCCGAGGCCGTGGCCCGCGCCTTTGCCGCCGCCATGGGCGGCCGCCCCGGCCCGGTGGTTCTGATCCTGCCCGAAGATGTTCTGGCCGAGCGGGTCACGGTCGAGGATGGTGAAGCCTTACCCATGGCCCTCCCCCATCCCGGTCCATGCCGCCTGGATAAGCTGGTGGAACTTCTGTCCAAGGCCCAGCGGCCACTGGCGGTGGTTGGCGGCGGCGGTTGGAACCAGGAGGCTTGCTCACTCTTCGAGAAATTCGCAGAAGGCTGGAGGCTGCCGGTGGCGGCGGCCTTCCGCAATCAAGACATCATCGACAATCAGTCTCCGGTCTATGTGGGCGAGTTGGGATATTCCATCGCTCCCAGTCTGGCGCAACGCGTGCGGGACTCCGACTTGATCTTGGCGGTTGGCACCCGCCTGGGTGAAGTGGACACCAACGGATACACCCTGGTCCGCTCGCCCAATCCAACCCAAACCCTGATCCATGTCTTTCCCGAAGCCGAAGAGATGGGCCGAGTCTTTCATCCCAGCCTCTCCATTGTCGCCGCCATGTTGCCTTTCGCCCGCCGGGTCGCAGAGCTGAAGCCGCCCCATGACTTCGCCTGGGACGACTGGACCGAGGCAGCCCGCTCGGATCATCTCGCCAACCGTATTCCCGATCCCTGCCCCGGCGCTCTCGACATGGGCAAAGTCATGGCCGAGATCGAATCAAAGTTGCCCGAAGATGCCATCATCTGCACCGGAGCAGGCAATTACACCGGCTGGCCGCAACGCTTTCATCGCTTCCGCCACTATCGCACCCAGCTCGCTCCCGCCAATGGCTCCATGGGCTACGGCCTTCCGGCGGCATTGGCCGCCAAGGCCAGATTCCCAGACCGTACCGTCATCGCGTTTGCCGGGGACGGCTGCTTCTTGATGACAGCGCAAGAGCTGGCCACCGCCAAACTGCACAATCTGGCCCCAGTGGTGATCATCATCGACAACGGCATGTACGGCACCATCCGCATGCATCAGGAAGCCAGCCATCCCGGACGGACCATGGCCACCGATCTGGCTAATCCCGATTTTGCCGCCTTGGCCAGGTCCTATGGCGCCTGGGCTGAAACGGTGGAGCGAACCGAGGACTTCGCCCCCGCCTTTGCTCAAGCCCTCGTCGCGGGAAGGCTGGCCCTACTTCACCTGAAGCTGGACCCAGAAGCCATCACCACCCGCACCACCTTGTCGGCGATCCGCGATAAAGCGAAAGGCTAGACGCATGCGCGACCTTCTCACTCGGCTGGGGATACCCAAAACTCACGGTCGCAAGGCTGTGCGCTCCCCCATTGATGGTTGTGTGATCGGCAAAATAGACACTAGCCAAGACGTCAACCACGCAGTTGACGCTGCGCTAACCGCGTTTCTCGCTTGGAGACGTATCCCCCCGCCCCGGCGCGGTGAACTGATCCGACAATTCGGGGAGGAATTACGGGCAGCCAAAGATGATCTCGGTCTGCTGGTGACCCTGGAAACCGGAAAAATCCTTCAGGAGGGCCAGGGAGAAGTTCAGGAGATGATCGACATCTGCGACTTCGCCGTCGGTCTGTCGCGCCAGCTTTACGGCCTGACCATGGCCACCGAGCGATCCGAACATCGCATGATGGAGACTTGGCATCCCTTGGGGCCGGTGGCGATCATCACCGCGTTCAATTTCCCCGTGGCGGTCTGGGCGTGGAACGCGGCTCTCGCCTTGGTCTGCGGAAATTCCGTGGTGTGGAAGCCATCGGAAAAAACACCGCTTTGCGCCTTAGCGGTTCAATCTTTGTTTCAGCGCGCGGTCAATCGGTGCACCGGCATACCAGAGGGCTTGTCCCAACTCATTCTCGGCGGCAAGGCGCAAGCCAAAGCCCTGGCGGATCACAAAGACGTCAAGCTGCTTTCGGCCACCGGCTCCACCGCCATGGGCAAGGCGCTCGCTCCTCGGGTTGCTACTCGGCTGGGACGCTCGCTACTGGAACTGGGAGGCAATAACGCTGCCGTGGTCTGCGCCTCCGCCAATCTTGATCTGGCCGTCCGCGCCATTGTGTTCGCCGCAGTCGGTACCGCCGGACAACGCTGCACCAGCTTGCGCCGCCTGTTTGTTCACACCTCCATCCTGGCCGATTTAACCGGAAGACTGAAAGCTGCCTTTGCGACCCTGCGGATCGGAGATCCCCGGCAGCCGGAAACCTTGGTGGGGCCGCTCATCGACGTGGCAGCCTTTACCGCCATGCAAACAGCCCTGATAGAGGCCAAAGCCGCCGGTGGCCGTATTCATGGAGGAGAGAGAGTAGATGTAAACAATTGGACCAGGGGCTATTACGTCCGCCCCGCTTTGGTGGAGATGAATAGCCAGACCGAGATCATGGGCCGTGAAACCTTTGCTCCCATCCTCTATGTCACCGGATTCGAGACGCTGGATCAGGCCATTGCGCTGAATAATGAAGTTAACCAGGGACTCGCCTCGTCCATCTTCACCCGCGACCTCCGCGAGGCCGAGACATTCCTGTCCGCCTGGGGCAGCGATTGCGGCATCGTCAATGTCAATATCGGCCCATCAGGAGCCGAGATCGGTGGAGCTTTTGGTGGAGAGAAGGATACGGGCGGAGGTCGGGAATCCGGCTCGGATTCTTGGAAGGCTTATATGCGCAGATCCACCAATACCATCAATTTCGGATGCGACCTGCCGTTAGCCCAGGGAATTAAGTTCGATCTGATTTAAGAATCATCTGAAAATCTGAAATTATTCTTACCCTGCCGCTTGACCGCATACATGGCCTCATCGGCCTTTTTAATGAGGCCTTGACCATCCTCGGAATCCTCCGGGAAAAGCGCGATCCCGATAGAGCCTCGGATATTAGCAATCCCCGCCTCTAACTCATAGGGACGGGCAAGCTGTTCCAATATCTTCCCGGCGACCACTGCCGGTTCCGTTCTTCCGCTGATGCCTTGTAGAATGAAGACGAATTCATCCCCCGCCAGCCGTGCCAAGGTATCGCTGCTCCGCATGCAGTCACTGAGGCGAAGCGCCGTTTGCTGCAAAAGCACATCCCCAGCAGCGTGCCCCATCGTGTCGTTGACTGCCTTAAAACCATCCAGATCCAAAAACATCAGGGCAAAGCCCTTGGCCTCTCTGCGGCCCTGGCGAACAGCCTGACTGAGGCGGTCGAGAAACAAGGAGCGATTGGGCAATCCGGTCAAAGGATCGTAATTGGCCTGACGCCAGATGCGTTCCTCATCTTCCTTACGATGGGTGATATCAGTGAACACCGCCACATAATGACTGACCTGCCCGGCCGAATCGCGGATGACGGTAATGGAAAGCCATTCCGCGTAGAATTCCCCCGACTTGCGTCGGTTCCAGACCTCTCCCGACCAACGCCCTGTTCTGCCAAGCTGCGTCCACATAGCAGCATAGAATTCTGCATCGTGACGCCCAGAGTGGAGAAAGCCAGGGTTGCGCCCCAGGACCTCTTCCCGACCATATTCAGTGATGGTGGAAAATGCTGGATTAACGAACACAATCAAATTATTAGCATCGGTAATAACCACCGCCTCATTGACGGTTTCCAGAACTTTTGCCGCCAACATGATCTGTTCTTCGGCGGTCTTCCGCTCGGTGATGTCATAGATCCAAGCCAGATTCACCGGCTCGCGATGGAATTCGATGGAGTGGATCGTGAGAAGGCTCCAGAACGGATTACCGTTCTTGCGGCGAAACTCGACCTCGGCGTCGTCGATATATCCACTCTTGCGCAGCGTTCCCAGAACCGCCCGCCGCTGGCTGTCATCCACATAATGGTCACGGGCGAATGAGCCCATGAATTCTTCTTTGGTCATTCCCAAAATATCGGTAAACCGCCGATTGGCGAAAATAACCTGCCCATCCGCGCGTCGAGATACGGAAACCCCCATGGGGCACTCTTCAAGAATGCGCCACAACCGCTCTTCGCTCTGGCGCAACTCCTCGGCGGTGCGATAGCGATCAAGGATGTCCGCCCGCAAGCGCTCGACCATGGGATGAAACACCCCAAAGGCGGACAACAACAACATCCCCAACAGCAATGCCAGGGATACACCCTGAAGCACCAGCAATTGCCGTGACATATCCTCACTCTGATCTTGAAACCGCGCCGTCACCTCATCAAGTTTCGCTAACAACGGACCGGCCGCGGCGATGGAGATTTCCGACAGTAAGGGATCTTTACCGGCAAGGGGGCCGCCACGATTAAGAAGTATCCGTCCCTGCCCGATATACGTGCGCATATCGCCGTCAAGTCCGGTAACCAAAGCGGTGACCGCCTCGTGCCGCGCCTGCCCCGCCATCAATTGTTTATGGCGAGCTTCCAGTTGATCCAGCGACCGAGCCAACAGTTGATGGATCTCGGGTGAAGCCTCTCCATCCAAGGCCGATAATCGGTTGGCGGCAAAAGCAACCCGCTCGACCAGCATGCGCTGGCGACCGGCGGTGTTAATTTGCTCACCACTTCCCTTGGTCTCGGAGATCAGCTGGGTCAGGCCGATGAACGACAACAGGGCAAGAAAACCCAACACCACCAAAACGGCGATGTAGCGTATGGTTAATTCCCTGGTGACACGTTCACCGAGATCGGCCATCACCTTCCTGCTTCAAGGAGCCCGCCGAGGCGGATTGTATCCTAACATTAAACGCCGGATAAACGCTCCAGCGCCTCCCGTAATTTCTCGATGGCCGTTGTCCAGTCGGCGCGACGTTCACGCTGTTCGGCCACCACGTCATCAGGAGCGCGCGCCAAGAAGTCGGCATTGCCCAACTTCTTATCAACCTTCCCAATTTCCGCATCCAGACGAGTGATTTCCTTGTCGAGGCGCAAGCGCTCTTTAGCCACGTCGATCACACCGCCCAGCGGTAAAATCAGAGTCGCCTCATCCACCACCATTTGAGCCGCCCCCAGGGAAGAGGCCTGCGCCACCTGCTCGGAGGATGCTTTGGTATTAAAAGCCGACAATCTGGCCAGACGCGTAATCAGATCAACATGCGTGCTAGCCCAAGAATCCTTTTCTGCGGCAAGACCACTGACCAGAAGCTCCACCTGAGCCGACGGGGGCACATTCATTTCCGAGCGCACCGCGCGGACAGACGAGATCATGCGCACAACCCAGTCCATTTCAGACTCGACAGCAGCATCCTGGAGACCTTTCAACACCGGCCAAGGGCGCAGCATCAAAGACTCCGTCCTGGTTGCGGTCTGCGACCACAATTCCTCGGTAATGAAGGGCATCAACGGATGAAGGATGTGCAAAATCTGATCGAGAACCCAAGCGGCGGTGGCACGGGTCTCGGCCTTGGCCGCTTCATCGGCGCCATTGAAGATGGGTTTGGCGAATTCCAGATACCAGTCGCAGAAGGTCCCCCAGACGAACTGATAGGAACCACCGGCAGCCGCGTCATAGCGGTAGTTCTCGATCGCCGCGCCGACCTTATCGGCCACATCGGCAGTCTTGGCGACGATCCAGCGGTTGACCGTCTCCTTGACGGTCTTGGGATCAAATCCGGCCACCGGATGGCATTCATTCATCTGACAAAAGCGCGCCGCATTCCACAGCTTGGTGGCGAAGTTGCGATAGCCCTCGACGCGGGCTTCCGCCAGCTTGACATCCCTGCCCTGAGCCGCCAGGGCCGATAGGGTAAAGCGCAGCGCGTCACAGCCATACTTTTCAATCAGGTCCAGCGGGTCGATGATATTACCCTTGGACTTTGACATCTTCTGGCCCTTTTCGTCGCGGACCAGAGCATGGATATAGATGTCCTTGAACGGAACATCCCCCATGAAGTGAATGCCCATCATCATCATGCGGGCGACCCAGAAAAAGATGATGTCGAAACCGGTCACCAGCACATCACCGGGGTAATAACGGCCCAATTCCGGGGTCTGGTCGGGCCAGCCCAGGGTGGAGAACGGCCACAACGCCGAGCTGAACCACGTATCGAGCACATCGGAATCACGGACTAGGTCCACCGCATGGCCGTAATGGGCGGCGGCGGCGGTCAAGGCTTCCGCTTCGGACTCTTCGACGAAGAAAGTTCCGTCGGGACCGTACCAGGCCGGCACCTGATGCCCCCACCAGATCTGGCGTGAAATACACCAGGGCTGGATGTTGCGCATCCATTCGAAATAGGTGTTTTCCCAATGCTTGGGAACAAAGCGGGTCTTGCCGCTTTCCACCGCCTCGATAGCGGGCTTGGCCAAGGTGGCGGCATCCACGAACCACTGATCGGTCAACCAGGGCTCGATGACCACGCCAGAGCGGTCGCCATAGGGAACCATGTTGGTGTGGGGCTCGATCTTATCGAGCAAGCCCAGTTCCTCGAACTCAGCCACCACTTTCTTGCGGGCGTCGTAGCGGTCCAATCCTCGATAGCCTTCGGGCACATCCTCGGTGGTCCGCGCATCACGATCAAAGATATTGAGCAGCGGCAGGTCGTGGCGGGCACCTACCTGGAAATCGTTGAAGTCATGGGCCGGGGTGATCTTCACCGCGCCGGTGCCCTTGGTGGGGTCGGAATATTCATCGGCAACGATGGGAATCAGCCGGTTACAGATGGGCAACCGCACCATCTTTCCCACTAAAGCCGTGTAACGCTCATCCTCGGGATGGACCGCCACGGCGGCATCGCCCAGCATGGTTTCCGGGCGGGTTGTCGCCACGGTAATATATGTATTTTCAATGCCTTCTACGGGATACTTGAAGTGCCACATATGGCCCTTCATCTCGCGCTGCTCCACTTCCAAATCGGAAATGGCGGTGTGCAGCTTGGGGTCCCAATTGACCAGACGCTTGGCGCGATAGATCAACCCCTGCCGATGCAGGGTGACAAAGACCTTACGCACGGCCTTGGACAGGCCCTCGTCCATGGTGAAGCGTTCCTTGGCCCAATCGGGCGAGGCCCCCAGACGGCGTAGCTGGCGGGTGATGGTCCCACCGGATTCCGCTTTCCACTCCCACACCCGCTTGATAAAGGCGTCGCGGCCCAGATCGTGGCGCGTGACCTTCTGAGCCTCCAACTGGCGCTCCACCACCATCTGGGTCGCGATACCAGCATGATCGGTACCCGGCTGCCACAGCGCATCATGGCCGCTCATGCGGCGATAGCGGATCAGTATGTCTTGTAGCGTGAAGGTCAGCGCATGGCCCATGTGAAGGCTGCCCGTAACGTTGGGCGGCGGCATCATGATGGTATAGGGCTGACGATTCGAATCGGTATCGGCAGCGAACGCACCGGCGCTCTCCCACTGCTCATAGTGTTTCGGCTCGACTTCGGCGGGACGATACGTCTTATCCAGCATGGTGATCTGCTTGCGCTCGTATGAGGGGTTAAAAAAAGAAAGGGCGGCCCCA
>JAYTWE010000236.1:0-3410 GCA_043744055.1 Magnetospirillum sp. | reverse complement strand
TGGAAATTTCCATCGCCCACATGCCCCACGATTGCTGAAATCAAAGTGGAGTCAGCCAAGTCCGCCTTGGTTTCCAAGATGCACTCCGCCAGACGGGAGATGGGGACGCAGGCATCCGTCGTCCAGGCGCGGCAGCCGGGGCGCAGACCAATACCGGCATAATAGGCATTGTGGCGCGCCGCCCATAATTTGGTGCGGTCTTCGGCGTTGGTGGTCCACTGAAACTGAGGGGCGTCAAAGTCCGCCGCGATGGCCTGGACGCGTTCGGCTTGCTCGCGCACGGCGGATTCACTGCCATGAAATTCAAAAAACAGGGTTGGGGCGATCTCGTGGTCGGTTTTGGAGTAGCGGTTGACGGCTCCCACCATGACCTCATCCATGAATTCGATACGGGCCACGGGAATGCCGGATTGGATGGTCAAGATCACCGTCTGAACCGCAGCCTCCACCGAGGGAAAGGGGCAGACCGCAGCCGAGATGGCTTCGGGGATGCCGTGCAGCCGAAGGGTGAGCTCGGTGATGATTCCCAGCGTCCCTTCCGAACCGATGAACAGGCGGGTCAGGTCATAACCAGCCGAGGATTTCCGGGCTCGCCGGGCAGTGCGGATGACGCGGCCATCGGGCAGAACCACTTCCAGGGAAAGAACATTGTCGCGCATGGTGCCATAGCGCACCGCATTGGTTCCAGAGGCTCGGGTCGCCGCCATGCCGCCCAGCGAGGCGTCCGCTCCGGGGTCGATGGGGAAAAACAAGCCGCTGTCGCGCAGGTGCTCGTTCAGCTGCTTGCGGGTGACGCCGGGTTGAAGGGTGACGTCCAGGTCTTCCGGGCGAACGGTCAGAACCGCGTTCATGCCGCTGACATCAATGCAGACTCCACCTTTCAGCGCCGCCACATGACCTTCCAGCGAGGTTCCCGTACCAAAGGCGATGACCGGAGTTTGGAACTGGGCACAAAGCTTGACCGCTGCCGAGACCTCATGGGTGGTCAGGGCAAAGACCACCGCATCGGGCGGGCAGGGGGGGAAGTGGGATTCATCCTTGCCGTGATGGTCGCGCACCGCCTGGGTGGTGGACAGGCGTTCGCCGAAGATCGCGGATAACTGGTCGAGTAAGGCGGAGGCGAGCGGCATGGGGGGAACTCTCATACTGGCGAACATTCGCCACATTACGGTTCCTTTCCAGCTCGGTGCAAGGCCAGTGCCAGCGCCACTCCGGCAAGAGAGGCGGGGACCAGAACAAAGGAGGCTGCTTGCCAGCCCCAGGCCGATACTGCAGCTCCCACCACCACCGGGCCGAGGAGTTGCCCCAGATTGCTGCCTTGCATGAACAATCCCAACGTGACCGGCACCAGTCGGCGCTCGGGCGCATAGATAGAGGCCCCACCCAAGATACAGCCGGGCAACAATCCTCCCGCAGCGGAGAAGATCAGGCATAGCCCGTAAGATAGGGGGGCGGGGGTGGCGGGCATGAAGATCACAAGGCAGGTGATGGCCGCGACCGCGCTGGCTGTCGCCATGACGAAGCGGCGTGGGATTGCGTGGCGCAGTGCCGGACCCGAAGCCAGATTACCGATGATATTGGCTCCGGCCACGGCGGCGGCCATCATTCCGGCCGTGCCGGGGGAAACCCCCATACGCTCGATCAGCAAGGTGGGGAGAAAGCCGGTCAAGGCGGCATAGGCTGCGGAATAGGGAACGAATGTGGCGGCGAGCAGCAGTGGGCCGGGAGCCTTGATGGTGGTCACTATATCGCGCAGGACGTGGTCGGGAGTATCGCTTGCCGGAATGGCGGGGCAAGGCATTTTGCGGTGAACCAGAACGGCATAACCGGCCAGCAGTACAGCCATGACCAGCCATAGGCCCCGCCAGCCCATAAAAGGCAGTCCAGGGGCGGCCATCATGGACACCGCCACTCCGAACGGCATGAAGCTCCCCCATAGGCCAAAGGCCATCTGCCGCTGTTGCGGATGGGTCAGCAGGGTAATCAGAGCGGGGGCGGAGATGACGACCAGCATAAAGCCGACACCTTCCAGTGTGCGGCTGGCCAACAGCAGGGGAAGGCTGGGGGACAGGCCTCCGGCAAGGCTGGCCACGGCTAGAATGACGAGGCCAGTGGGCAGCATACGCCGTGCGCCCAAACGGGTGACGAGGCTTCCCATGGTCGCGCCCGCCAGTGCCCCCATCAGGGCCAGGATGGAGAGAATCCACGAGGCTGCCGAGATATCCAACCCCAGTTCGGCTCGGATATAGGGCAGTGCGATGGGGGCTTTTCCCACCTGGAATGCGGCAAAAACACCAGCTCCCACCGCCAGGAATACGGCGGGCCAAGTTGTGCGGGCGGGATCAGGCACGCGACTTTACGCCGCGTGCTGCTTCACAAGCCAATTTTGAACGATGTTTTACCCTTGAATCGAGCGGAATGGATTATCTCCTCGCCCGGATCAGCTTTGACGTGACGGCTTCATCGTCGTCGCTGCCGTAAGAGTCATAATGGATAAAGCAGCGACCGTCACGCAGCTGGTCCAGTACTGTCACAGGATACCAGGCGCCTTCGGAGAGAGCTTCAAGCTTGGCGCCGGGGACGCAAAGCGGTGAAAGGGGGTCGCTCTGCTGCTGAGGCGCCGATTGGGCGAAAGCGGCACCAGAGAGCAACAAGGCAATAGATACGGTGAATGCGAGTTTCAGTACAGACATGGACGATCTCCGTTGGAGTTCAGTTCTTGACGGTTTTGCGGCATGCGGTGGCGGCGCGGCGGCATGCTTCGGCGCATTCCCGCAGACGGACATCTTCCTTGGACAGCTTTTCGCAGGCACTGGCGCATTTATCGCTGACTTCGGCTGCGACCTGACAGGTCAGGTGATGCAGACGCGATGAACGCAGCATAAAATCGGCGGCGGTTTCATTGATGTCGGCACAGTCGAGCAGCAATTGAACCAGCTCCCATTCCGCTGTCTGTCCCCCGTGCTGAAGGCCGTGGATAACGGATTCAGTGCAAGAGCGATGAGCGGTCAGACAGGCTTCGATGCAATCGGACAAAGGCATTTGGCGTCTCCCTTGATCTGTCAAAGCTCTGGCTCGGAGAGGTAAGCTCCGAGCCAGCGGATCGATTATTCAGCGTAATCGTATTTACCGTTCTTCCAGACATACATGACATAGCCGGGAGCGGCGACATCGCCCTTGGAATCGAATCCGATCTTACCCAGGGCGGTGTCGAATTTCTCGGCCTTCAAGACGGCTGCGACCTTCTTGGCATCGGTGGTCTTGGCCTTTTCCGCTGCCTGAGCCCAAGCCTGAATGGTGCCGTAGGTGTATAAGGTATAGGCCTCGGGCTCGTAGTTCTGGGCGCGGAAATACTTCACCAGCTCGGTATTGGCCGGGTTCTTGCGCGGGTCAGGGCTGAAGCTCATCAA
>JAYTWE010000235.1:0-18972 GCA_043744055.1 Magnetospirillum sp. | reverse complement strand
GAAAGCGGGTCAATTGCTGCGCCGGACTCAGCAGACTGTCGTCGCCGGGGCGGGGGTCGAACAATTTGATGGCGATGGGAACCTGAAGGTCCGGGTCATGGCATAGGAATATCCGGTCGTAACCGGTGGTCATCACTGCCTGATGAATGATGTATTTGCCGATGCGCTCCATGGAATCCCCTACCCACCCTGCCCGAATTGGACTCACTCTATCAGACTGTTTTGCCGTCGTCCCCCTGGTCGATTGGGGGGTGGGTCAGCGACCGCGTCCACGTCCTTTTCCCCGGCCCGAAGTTTGGGGCTTGGATCGGCTGCCTAAGGTGACGTCGATCCCCAGTTCCACCGCGTCCAGGCGGCGCAATTCGTCGCGCAGTCGGGCGGCTTCCTCGAATTCGAGATCGGAGGCGGCGGCTTTCATGCGCTTTTCCAGGTCGGCCTTGATCTGAGCCAAGCTTTTGCCCACGGCATGACTGATCCCGGCATCGCCGGTGGGAACGGTCAGATAGTCTTTTTCATAGACGCTGTGCATCACGTCGGTGATGGTTTTCTTGATGCTTTCCGGGGTGATGCCGTTGGCGGTATTGAAGGCTTGCTGTTTTTCGCGGCGGCGATTGGTCTCGCCGATAGCGTATTCCAGCGAGGCGGTCATCTTGTCGGCATAGAGGATGACGCGGCCTTCCACATTGCGCGCCGCGCGGCCGATAGTCTGGACCAGCGAGGTTTTCGAGCGCAGGAAGCCTTCCTTATCTGCATCCAAAATAGCCACCAGGGCGCATTCAGGAATGTCGAGACCCTCGCGCAGCAGGTTGATCCCCACCAGCACGTCGAAGGCCCCCAGCCGCAGGTCGCGGATAATCTCGATGCGCTCCAAGGTGTCGATGTCGGAATGCAGATAGCGCACCCGGACTCCGTGATCATGGAGATATTCGGTCAGGTCCTCGGACATGCGCTTGGTCAAGGTGGTGACCAAGGTGCGGAAGCCCTGGCGCGAGACCAGCTTGATCTCGGCCAGCAGGTCGTCCACCTGATGCTCTACCGGGCGAATGATACAGATGGGGTCCACCAGACCGGTGGGACGGATCACCTGTTCGACGAAGATGCCGCCGGTGCGGTCCATCTCCCAGGGGCCGGGCGTGGCGGAGACATGGACGGTCTGGGGGCGCATCAGCTCCCATTCCTCGAATTTCAGCGGCCGGTTGTCGATACAAGACGGCAGCCGGAAGCCAAATTCGGCCAGCACGCTTTTACGATTGAAGTCGCCGCGATACATGCCGCCGATTTGCGGCACGGTGACATGGCTTTCATCGACGATCAGCAGGGCGTCTTCCGGCAGGTATTCGAACAGGGTCGGTGGTGGGTCGCCGGGGCGGCGGCCGGTCAGATAGCGGGAATAGTTCTCGATGCTCTTGCAGTGGCCGGTGGTCTCCAGCATCTCCAGATCGAAGGTGGTGCGCTGGTCCAGCCGTTGGGCCTCCAGCAGTTTCCCCTCGGCGTTGAAGCGCTCCAGCGTCTCCTTCAGCTCCGCCTTGATGCCCTTGATGGCCTGGGTGACCGTGGGCCGGGGCGTCACATAGTGGCTGGACGGATAGATCACCACTTCGGTCAGGGAGCAGGTTTTCTCGCCGGTCAGGGGGTCGAATTCCGAAATGGACTCGATCTCGTCGCCGAACAGGGAGAGCCGCCAGGCGCGGTCTTCGTAATGGACCGGGAAGATTTCCACCGCGTCGCCCTTGACCCGGAAGGTGCCACGCTCGAAAGCCGCCTCGTTGCGGGAGTATTGCAACTCCACCAGCCGCTTCAGCATGTCGGAACGATCCATGCATTCGCCCACCTTCAGCAAGATGGTCATGCGGGCATAGGAATCCACCGAGCCGATACCATAGATGCATGACACCGACGCCACCAAGATCACGTCGCGCCGTTCCAGCAGGGCGCGGGTGGCGGCATGGCGCATGCGGTCGATCTGCTCGTTGACCGCCGAATCCTTCTCGATATAGGTGTCGGTGCGCGGCACATAGGCTTCGGGCTGGTAGTAGTCGTAATACGAGACGAAATACTCCACCGCATTGTTGGGGAAGAAGCTTTTCATCTCGGAATAAAGCTGTGCCGCCAAGGTCTTGTTGGGGGCCAGAACCAAGGCCGGCCGCTTGGTCCGGGCGATCACGTGGGCCATGGTGAAGGTCTTGCCCGATCCGGTGACGCCCAGCAGGACCTGATCGCGCTCGCCCGCCACCACGCCCTCGGACAGCTGGTCGATGGCGCGGGGTTGATCGCCCGCCGGGCGATAGTCGGAGACCAATTCGAAATTGGCCTCGCCCTCGGGCAGGGGCGGGCGTTCCATGAAGTCGAAGGGAAGTGGACGGCTCATGCGGGTATTATAAGAGGAAATCACTCTGGCAGTCTTGGGCTCGGTGAGAGAGGTCGCTGATTCTTGATGGCCAAGGCTGAGCATGACACTGTAATATATCTTTTGGTCAGTCAGATCGTGACGAAATGAGTAGGCGGCAATGGTTAAGGAGCCTCGGCATGCTAAAACTTACAGATGAGCTTCGGATTGGGCACGATTTGATAGATGGTGATCATCAGAAGCTCATTGATATTATAAATGAGTTTCAAGAACACTCTAGAGTCATCGAGAATGAACGTCTTATGCATGAGACGCTCAAAGCGCTTCTCACTTATGGTCGAGAGCACTTCGAAAGAGAGGAGGCAGTTCAAAGAAGTATACTGTATCCAATGCAAAGAAAGCATTTCCATGAACACAAGTTCATACTTGATCAAATTCATGACATAGCGCGGTCATATTTTGTCACAAAGTCACGCAAAATAAATACAGAATCTATCGCTGAGCTTAATAGTTTTCTTAAGCTTTGGCTCGTGGGGCACGTGAAGAATTTTGATACTGTTATGAGGGATTGGGTGAAGCCAAATCCTGTTCGTGTCGGTACTTCCGAAAATGATGTTGTTGGCGCACCATCTCCTGACATGGTGGCTTTGATTATTGGCTCTAATCCAGCCATGCGGATGCCGCTGATAAGCTTGGCAAGTGCGATGGGGTTTGCAAAGGTCGAGTCGGCGGAAAGTGGTGTTGAGGGTATAAATCTGGTTTTTGGAGACACATTACCTGATCTGGTTCTGTGTGAATTGGGAATGGAACCTGTGGATGGGGCATCTGTCGTCGGAGCCATCAGGTCAAGCTTAAATATCTGTGTGGCAAAGTTGCCCGTACTTATTTTTTCAGATGCTGATAACGATGATTCAATCCGGAAGTCTATGCTTGCAGGAGCGACGGGCGCATTTCTTTGGCCATTCGATAGACTGGCCGTGTCCCAGTTCTTGTGTCAAATTATGAGAAGTTGATTGAGAGCAATCAGACCCAAAAGGTCAGGTTGCAGAGGCTTGAATTCTCTTCACTCACCACCCGCATGCTCGAAACGCCTCGCACATATGATCCGGCGGCGGAGCAACGACTTTGATGGCTGGCTTGCTGGGGGCCAGGGGCGGGATGTCGATCTGGCGGGCGAGCAGGTGCAGCCGCGCCATGGTGTTGGGGTCTTCGCCGTAATAGGCATCGCCCAGCAGCGGGCAGCCCAGATGCTTGGCGTGGACCCGGATCTGGTGGGTGCGGCCGGTACGGGGCCGCCACTCCATCCAGGTGAGATCATCGAAGCGGCCCAGGACTTTCCAGTCGGTGATGGCTTGCTGACCGGCGGGGTCGATTTTGATGCGCCAGCCCTGACCACGGGATGAGACCTTGAGGATGGGCGCATCCACGGTGCCGCGTTCGGCTGGGGGCTGGCCGATGCAGATGGACCAGTACCGCTTCTCGATACGATGAGCGGCGAACAGCTTGCCCAGGCGCTTCAACGCCTTATCGTGGCGCCCCAGCACCAGACAGCCCGACGTGTCGCGGTCCAGCCGGTGGGCCAGACGCGGCGGCTCGGCCCAGCCATAGGTCAGGGCATCCAGATAGAGTTCCAGATGCACGGGCGAGTTCGGCCCGGAATGGACCGGCAGCCCGGAAGGCTTGTCCAAAACGATGACATCTTGGTCCTTATAAAGGACGCGCCCAAGAATCTCCGCCGGGGTCATGGTCTGTTTTGTCCCTCAAACGCCGGGCGGGCGCATCCGCACCCTTGGCTTCCGCCGCACGAGCGGCGCGGCCCGTTGGGCCTAGTCGCTGCGCTCCCTATTTTTGTCCCTCAAACGCCGGGCGGCGCGTGAGGCGCCGACCTGGGATTACCGCGTCGCCCGATCCAGCAGGGTGACGATGGAGCGGTACGGCAGATCGGCGTGATCGGCAAGCCCGATCTCGCAGGTCCGATTGGAGGAATAGCCCGCCTCGCAGCCCTGGGGCACCTGATCGGCTAGTTTGCGCAAGGCGTGATCGTTGAGTTCGGGATTGGTGAAGCCTTTGTCTCCAGCAAAACCGCAGCAGCCGACTCCGTCGGGCGTCACCACGGTGGAGGCGCAGGCTTTGGCCAAAGCCGCCATCTTGTCGTCCAGACCCATCTTGCGGGCGCCGCAATTGACATGGACCAGAACCGGCTCGGTCTGCTGGCGAGGCTTCAAGCGCGGCAGAACCGCATCGTGGAGGAACTCCACCGAATCTTGAACCGTCAGGCGCTCGCCCAGGAAGGTTTTCATGCGCCAGGTACAGGCCGAGGCATCCATGACGATGGGAAGCTTGCCGTTATCGCTGGCCTTCATCAGGGCGGCTTCCAGTTCGGCGGCCTTGCGGTCGGCGGCTCCCTGAAGCCCCTTACTCTCGAACGCCTGACCACAGCACAGGCCATCCAAGCCCTCGGGCACGATGACCCGATAGCCCGCCCGCCCCAGAACGCGGGTCATGACCGTGGGCAGGGAATCCTTTTCCGGGTCGCTCACCGCCGGTCCCATGGTGCGGGCGGCGCAGGTGGGGAAATAGACCACGGCATCGCCACCGGCCTTGCCGGGCGACAGGGTATAAGAGGCGGCGGTGGGCAGGTTCTTGCCGATCTTGGGGAAGGCTTTGGACAGCTTGCGCGCGGCCCCGGCCATGGAAGCCATGGTCGCCGGTCCCGCCACGCGGCTGATTAGGGCGGCGGCGCTCAGGCTGAGGCGGGTGGCGGTCAGGGCTCCGCCGTAATGCCGTGACGCCCATTCGCCGATGCCCCGCGCCGAGTCGGGAAGGCGGCGGCCACGCAGGGCCTTGGTCAGACGACCGGTCTCGATCCCCACCGGACAGGCGGTGGCGCACAATCCGCAGGCAGCGCAGGTGTCGATGCCCTGATACGCATAAAGGGAGCGCAGTTCGGGGGCGTTATCGCCCAAACCGGCGCGGCGTGAAATCTCGCGCCAGCCGGTGATACGTTGGCGGGGCGACAGGGTCAGTCCATGGCTGGGGCACATGCGCTCGCAGAACCCGCATTCGATACAGGTATCCACCAGCGGATCGGCGGGGGGCAGTGCCTTCAGGTTCTCCAGGTGAGCCTTGGGGTTCTTGTCCAGCACCACGCCGGGATTGAGCAGACTCAACGGGTCCAGCAGGGCCTTGATGTCCCACATCAAGGCGGTGGCCTCGCTTCCCCATTCCATTTCGACGAAAGGCGCCATGTTGCGGCCAGTGCCGTGTTCGGCCTTCAGGCTGCCGTCGTATTTCTTGACCACCAGGTCACAGACGTCATCCATGAAGTGGGAATAGCGGTCCACCTCGGCCTTGGAGCCGAAATCCTGGGTGAAGACAAAGTGCAGATTGCCGTCTAGGGCATGGCCGAAAATGATGGCCTCGTGATAGGCGTGCTTGGCGCAGAGATGTTCCAGATCCACCGTGGCGGCGGCTAGGGATTCGAGGGGGAAGGCGACGTCTTCGATGATGACGGTGGTCCCCACCGCGCGCACCGCGCCGACGGCCGGGAACAGGCCCTTTCGGATCTTCCACAATTTGCCGTATTCGTAAGGATCGTCGGTGAAGGTGGGGGCGAACAAGGTGGTGACGCCGTCCAGCACTTTTCCGATTTCCGCGATATTGGCGGCAAGGGCGGCGGCACTCTCGGCGCGGGTCTCCACCAGCAAGGCGGTGACGCCGTCGGCCAGACCAATGATCTGAGGCGGCATGCCGGGCTTGTCTTCCACCGAGCGCAAGGCGGCGCGGTCCATCAGCTCCACCGCCGAGACCGGGGCGGATTTCAGCAGAACAACGGTACGGCAGGCTTCGGCGATATGGGGGAACAGCAGCAAGGCGCTGGCCTTATGGGCGTGCTCGGCCACGGTGCGATAGGTGATCTCGGCGATGAAGCCCAGCGTGCCCTCGGACCCGATCATCAGATGGGTCAAGATATCCATGGGGTCTTCGAAATCCACCAAGGCGTTGAGGCTGTAGCCGGTGGTGTTCTTGATGGCGAATTTGCGCGAGATGCGCTGGCGCAGGGTCTCGTCGGCGCGGACCCGTTCGCCCATGGACTCCAGCGAGGCCAGCAGCGGCGCATGGGTGGCGCGGAAGACCTTGACGCTTTCCACGTCACCGGTATCGACCAGGGCGCCATCGGCTAGGACCAGCCGCATGGAGGTCACGGTCTGGTAGGAATTGTCCGACGTTCCGCAGCACATGCCGCTGGCATTGTTGGCGGCGATACCGCCGATCTTGCACGAATCAATACTGGCCGGATCGGGGCCGATCTTGCGGGCGAAGGCGGCGAGGCGGCGATTGGCCTCGGCGCCGATGACGCCGGGCTGTAACCGGATGGTTTTACCGTCGTTCTCCACCACCGCCTGGGTCCAGCCATTGCCCAAGATCATCAGCACGGAATCGCTGACCGCTTGTCCCGACAGCGAAGTTCCGGCGGCGCGGAAGGTCACCGGCGTGTTGTGACGACGGCACGACGCCAGAATCGCCATCACTTCGGCTTCATTGGCAACCTCGGCCACCACTTTGGGGGTCAGGCGGTAGAAGCTGGCATCGGTGCCATAGGCCAGACGGCGCAGCGGATCGGTAATCAACCGTTCCGGGGGCACGATTCCGGTGAGATCGCGAAGCAGGGCGTCGTAATCGGGGCAGTTCTGCATGACCGTCGGACCTCGTCAGATATAGCCAAGCCGAAAGGCGCCCCAGTGGCGGCCCTTGACTGTGATGGGGGTGGAGACGTCGAGTACCAACGTCTGGCGGCCATGGCCCATGTCGCGGCGATAGCTTTGCACCACGAAGGGAGCCTGATTCGCGGCAGCCCGCAGGCCGACCGGATCATCGAACTTGCGCCGATTGCGGCAATTGGCGGCGTTCCATTCCGGGTCGGAGCCCTGAGGCTGGGAGTATTGGCGGTTATGGGTGGGCAGATAGCCGTTGCGGTCCACCGCGGCGCAAAAGATCAGGCGCTCGTGACGCCCCAGCAAAGTGTCTTGCACCGGAGGCAGTAGCCGGTCGGTTAGGGACAGGAAGCGGGACGTGAATTGCGGTGGATTGCTTCCTGGAATCGGCTGATAGGTTTGGTCGAACAGGTCGTCTTGGCTGATGGCCCCGGTCTCGACGGCGTTTTCCAGCAGTCGGGAAATCTCGGTGGCGGCTTCACGGGCCATACTGACGAATGGGGTTTCGCTGGTTTCAATTCCGGTCTGGGCGGTCAGCACCACCAGACGCTCGCCCGAGGCCAGCAGGTCTTGAAGTCGTTCCCGCGTCGTGGTCAGGCGCAGATCGAACTCCACCAGACTGGCGGCGGCGGCATCAATCTCGTGGATCAAGCCCGAGGATCGGACATGAATGCTGTTGGTGTCGCCGTTGACCCGGTCGATGCGCCCGGAAATTCCCGACAGCGCATCCTTGATATGGTCGATGGCCGAGCCGATGGCGCTGGTTTCCTCTCCCAGGGAGCTGGCGCGGGCGGCGCTGGTATCGCCTTGTTCGATCAGGCGCTGGGCGGTGGCGGTCAGGGTTTCCAGGGTGCTGCGGATTTCGCGGGTGGCCGCCCCGGTCTTGCGCGAGAGTTCCTTGACCTCGCTGGCGACCACGGCGAAGCCTTTCCCGGCGTCTCCGGCTCGTGCCGCTTCGATGGTGGCGTTGAGCGCCAGCAGATTGGTCTGGCGTGCGATGCGTTCGATATCGTCGGCGACGCCGACCACGCCGTTCAGGGCCTGGCGCAGATCCACCAGGAGCGAGCGGCCGTCGGTGACCATCCGGGCGAGATCGTCGATCCCCCCTAAGGAGCCGCGGACACGGGCCTGGGAATTTTCCGCCTCGGCCGAAGTGGAGCGGGCTTCGGCCAGGGTCTCGCCCACATCCGAGACGATGCGTTCGTTGCTGGCCGATAATTCCCGGATGCCATGTTGCAGATCGCCCAGCAGCTTGCCTTGGCGGCCGACCTGAACGGCGATTTCCTCGATATCGTCGGCCATCTCGATCATCTTGATGCCGACGCCGCCAGTCTCGCGGGCGAAGCCTTCGATGATGGTCTTTTCTTCCTGGCGGATGCGCAGCAGGGAGTTGATGCAGAACCGGACGATACGGGCCAGGGGGCGAACCGTGACCAGCGGCCCGGCAATGCCGAAATTAATCAGCCGATAGCCTTCGTAGTCGATGGCCATGTTGACGCCCTCGCGCATTCCTTCCGAACGGGCGGCCTCGGCGGCGCTGACGCCGTATTCGTCCATCTCGCCCGCCATGATTCGCCCGGCGATGCCGTGGATGGTGCCGATGCGTTCACGGGCGCTGGAGGCGACGATCCGTCCCTTCTCTGCCATGAACGAGCAGGTCAGGTTCAGTTCTTCCGAAAAGACGTCGCACAATTCCTGGCCGAAGCGGATGTCGAACTCGACCTCGACCTGACCGGCTGCTTCTGCGGGCGGGGTCATCTTGGTTGATCCCGACCGACCAGCAGCACAATCAGTTCCTTGGGGCCATGAACGCCATAGGCCAGGGTCTGTTCGATATCGGCGGTCTTGGACGGGCCGGAGATCAGCACCGCATTGGTGGGCATGGACCCCGCCCAGCCCTGGGTCACGATGGTTTCGGCCAGGGAATCCGTCAGGCTGTCTTCGTCGAGTAAGGCTACGTGGATGGGCGGCAACAGGCTCATCAGACGAGGCTCGTCGGGGGTGGGCCATAGAATAAGAGAGCCGGTCTGGGCAATGCCGCCGCGCGCCGTGGTCAGGGCGGCATCGGCGGTGTGAACCAGAACCTCCTTCATCTCCTCGATGCTGCGGTCATAGGCCACCAGATGCGGCCCTTCCCCGTCCCAGGCCTGGGCCAGCTTGCGCCCCGCTTCGGTGGTGGGGGCATAGAGCATGGTTCTCACGCCCTTATGGGTCAGGATGGTTTTCAGGCGTTGGGGCCAGTCGGTCTCGGTGACTTCGTGCACGTCGGCGTGCGAGGTTTCCAGCATGGCCCTGAACTTGGCTTTGCGATCGGCGCCAAAGGCGGGCGGGCTCCAATCGGGGCGCTCGGGGGCCGAGCGTTTGGGGGCGGCTTTGAGGCGGGCGAGGATGCGGTTTTTGGCGCTATTCATCAGAGAACCCCTTCTCGCGGGCCAGTTGATGCAGGCTTTTGGCGGCAAATTTCGGCTTGGTCCGCACGCTGGTCCATTCCTTGAGCATGGGGGCCGAGGAGGGCAGGAGATTGCCCACCAGAGCCATCATCTTGGTGGAGATGCGGTAGATCAACGGCGAGGCATACATGGCGGTCCAGCCGCTCCAGCCCAGGGACTCCGTCAAGGACTTGCTGCTGCCGCCGCCCTTGACCGCCGTGGAGGTCGGCTTCACCGCTTCCGTCCTTAGGCGGGCGAGCAGATCGGGAATGGGAATCTGCACCGGACAGACTTCGGCACAGGCACCGCACAAGGTGGAGGCGTGCGGCTGATCTCCGGCGCAGTCCAGGCCTTCCAGCTGTGGGGTCAGGATTTTGCCGATGGGGCCGGGATAGGTGAAGGTATAGGTGTGACCACCCACCCGCGTATAGACCGGGCAGTGATTCATGCAAGCGGCGCAGCGGATGCAGCGCAGGGTGTCGGCGAGCTGAACATCGCTGTAAACCCGCGAACGGCCGTTATCCAGCAGCACCAGATGGACTGCTTTCGGGCCGTCCTTCTCGTCGGTCTTACGGGGCGAGCTGATCATGTTGACATAGGTGGTGATGGGCTGGCCGGTGGCCGAGCGGGGCAGCAGCGATAGAAGCGGCGCCACATCCTCCAGCTTCTCGATCACCTTCTCGATGCCGGTCACCGCGATATGCAGCGGCGGCAGGGTGGTGGACAGCCGCCCGTTGCCCTCGTTCTCGATCAGCACCAGGGTGCCGGTTTCGGCCACGGCGAAGTTCACCCCGGAAATCCCGGCATCGGCATCGGCGAAGCTGCCGCGTAAGGCCTTGCGGGCGGCGGCGGTCAGTTCGTCCACGTTTTCGGTATAGGCGAGGCCTTCGATCTTGTCGGCGAACAGTTCGGCGATCTCGATCTTATTCATATGGATGCAGGGCATGACGATATGAGACGGAGCCTCGCCCGCCAGCTGGATGATGTATTCCCCCAGATCGGATTCCACGGCGGTGACGCCATTGGCTTCCAGAAAGGCGTTGAGGTGCATCTCCTCGGTGACCATGGACTTGCCCTTGATGACCTTCTTCGCCCCGGCTTGCTGGAGAATGCCTAGCACGATGGCATTGGCCTCGGCGGTGGTCTCGGCCCAGTGGACCTTGATCCCGTTGGCGGTGAGGTTGGCTTCCAGCTGTTCCAGCAGCTCGGGCAGCTTCGCCAGGGCGCGGGCGCGGATGGCGGTGCCTCGGGCACGCAGACTGGTCCATTCCTCCTCATCGGTGAACTGGGCGGCGCGCTTGGTCATCAGCCCGTCCATGGCGCGGCGGAAATTGGCCCGCAGCTTGGGATCGTTCAAGGCCACATGGGCCTTGCCGATGAAATCGGAGGTGCGGGCTTCAGCGGCCATGACAACGCTCCAGCAGGAATTCGGCGATATGCTGGCCGGTGAAGGGCTTGCGGCTCTTCTCGGCGGCGCCGGTGATGTTCATCAGGCAGCCGCAATCGCCCGAGACCACCTGAGACGCTCCGGTGGCTTCGATGGAGGCGACTTTATCGGTGACCATGGCGGCGGAAACCTCGGGCTGGCGAATGGAGAATGCGCCGCCAAAGCCGCAGCACTCTTTCTCGCGTGGGTTTTCCACCAAGGTGACATTGCTCAGTTGGCGGAGCAGAGCTTTGGGCTGTTCCACCACTCCAGCTTCGCGCTGGGAGTGGCAGGACGGATGCCAGGTGATGGTCACGGGGCGACCCTTATCCACCAGCTTGACCTTCAGAACCTCGACCAGGAACTCGGTCAGTTCATAGACGCGGGCGGAAAACGCTACGGCGCGGGCGTGATCGGGGTCGTTCTCGAACAGCTCGGCATAATGGGTCTTCATCATACCGGCGCAAGACCCCGACGGCACCACGATGGGCCAATGGCCGGGAAATGCATCCAGCTGGAGACGCGCGACGGCGCGTGCTTCGTCCTGGTGACCGTTATTGCGGGCGGGCTGGCCGCAGCAGGTCTGCTTTTGCGGAAAGACCACTTTCAGTCCTTCGCGTTGCAGCAGTTCCATCCCGGCCAATCCGGCCTCGGGATAGAACATATTCACCAGGCATGTGCCGAAAAAATAGACGGTATTGGGGCGAGCATTAGCCGGCATGTGCGTTTCCTCACACAGAGCCAGCATCGTTGGCTGGCCATTTATGGCTAGACTATTTTACTCGATGCGTAAAGTGGTAAAAAGATTTGGCCACTAAATTTTGGTCGGTTTTACGCTCCCCTGGGGCGGCCGATCAGATCGGAACCGGAACGGCGGCGAACCGCCACCTCGCGCCGGGCATCGGCGTGCTGGGCTTCGCGCAAGGCTTCCTCGATGGAATTGATATGGGTTTCGGCGGCATGGCGCGCAACCTCTGGATTTCCTTCGGCGATGGCCTTCCAGATGGCTTGGTGCTGGCGCAGGAAGCCTTCGCGAACCCCGCGCCGCCGATAGAGGTCGGCGCGGTCATAGAATACTCCACCGCGTAGCATTTCAAAAATGCGTCGCATAACCTGGGTCATCACTTCGTTATGAGCGGCTTGATAGATGGCCAGATGAAAATCGGCATCGGCGGCGGCTTCTTGGGTCGGGTCATCTAGGGCATGGGTCCGTTCCATGGCTTCCAGGCAGGTGCGCAGCCGCATTAAATCTTCGGCACTGGCCCGTTCGGCGGCCAAGGCGGCGGCATTTCCAGCCATCACCCGGCGGAATTCCAGGTAGTCGAAGGCGGTCTGGGGATGTGATTGCAGCAGCCGCGCCAGCGGGTCGTTGCCGGGCTCGGGGGGGTGGTTCTTCGGCAAAGTCTTTGTTTTCGCTTGGGTCATGGGAGGTAGGATAAGCTCGTCGAAGCGGCGATCCAACACCCGAAAGTGTGGCGTGGAGATTTTTCCATTTACTTCGGTATGTGAATTGAGTTATCCACCGGATTAACGTGGTCTAAAGATTTGACCACAGCTTGACGCAGGCATCCGAGGGATGCTCCGTCCATACCGTTAGGGGAGGAAACATGCAGCCTTGGATGCAGGTCTACGATCCAGCCGGAAATCTCTGGCTGTCGTCACTTATCGCCGCCATTCCGATCATCTTCTTCTTCGTCGCGCTGGCGATATTGAAGATGAAAGGCCATGTGGCTGGCACCATCACCGTTCTTCTCGCCATCGCGGTGGCGATCTTGTTCTATAAGATGCCGGTTGCGGCGGCTTTGATGGCCGGTGCCCAGGGCTTCTTGTACGGATTGTGGCCCATTGCCTGGATCATCATCGGCGCGGTGTTCCTTTATAAAGTCACCGTCAAGACCGGTCAGTTCGAGATCATCCGGTCTTCGGTGGTGGCGATTACCGCCGATCAGCGCTTGCAGATGCTGATGATCGGCTTCTCCTTCGGTGCCTTCTTGGAAGGTGCGGCGGGCTTTGGCGCTCCGGTGGCCATCACCGCCGCTCTTCTGGTGGGCCTGGGCTTTAATCCGCTTTATGCCGCCGGTTTGTGCCTGATCGCCAATACCGCTCCGGTGGCGTTTGGCGCCATGGGTATTCCGATCATTGTCGCGGGTCAGGTCTCCGGCCTCGATCCCTTTAAGATCGGCGCCATGGCCGGTCGTCAGCTGCCGCTGTTGGCCGTGTTCGTGCCGTTTTGGATCATCTTCATCATGGACGGCGTCAAGGGCGTTCGTGAAACTTGGCCCGCCATTCTGGTTGCCGGTGGTTCCTTCGCTTTCGGCGTTTGGTTCACCTCCAACTATATCGGGCCGGAGCTGCCCGACATCACCTCGGCTCTTATCAGCCTGGTCAGCCTCACCGTCTTCCTGAAGTTCTGGAAGCCCAAGAACATCTTCCGCTTCAAGGCCGAAGGCGAAGACGAGAAGCACTCCCATGATTACACCACGGGTCAGGTGGTCAAGGCTTGGGCGCCCTTCCTGATCCTCACCGCCGTGGTGACCGTGTGGAGCTTGAAGCCCTTCAAGGCGCTGTTCGCCAAGGGTGGCGATCTGGCCTTCACCAACATCAACTGGGAAGTGCCCGGTCTGCACAACCTGATTTCCAAGGTTCCGCCGATTGTCGCTGCCGCCAAGGCCGTGCCAGCCGTCTATACCTTGAACCTGCTGTCGGCCACCGGCACCGCCATTCTCATCTCGGCTATCATCTCCATCGTGATGCTGAACATGAAGGCCAGTGACGGCATCAAGACCTTTGGCGAGACTCTGAACGAGCTGAAGCGTCCCATCTACACCATCGGCACCGTTCTGGCTTTCGCTCTGGTGGCCAATGCTTCGGGGCTTTCGACCACCCTGGCTCTGTTGTTGACCGGTGCGGGCGACTTCTACCCCTTCTTCGCGCCGATCCTGGGTTGGCTGGGCGTGTTCCTGACCGGGTCGGACACTTCGTCCAACGCCCTGTTCGGAGCCTTGCAGGCCACGACCGCTCATCAGTTGGGTATCAGCGATATCTTGATGGTGGCGGCCAATACCACCGGCGGCGTCACCGGTAAGATGATCTCTCCCCAGTCCATCGCGGTGGCCTGCGCCGCCGTGGGTCTGGTGGGACACGAGTCGAATCTGTTCCGCTTCACCTTGAAGCACAGCATCTTCTTCGTGTGCATCATCGGTGTCATCACCACCCTCCAGGCCTATGTCTTCACCTGGATGATCCCCTAACCCTCCCGCATCCCCTGATGCAGGACAGACTGGCCCGGACGAGGAATCGTCCGGGCTTTTTTCTTATTTGATAGGCTCAGTCCCCGGACCCATTCCCTCTATATGCCAGTGGGATCAAAGGGCCTTGGCCCTTTGCGGGTACGTCATTCCCTGCGAATTCTAAGGCGACGGAGGAACGTCAGTGCTGTCCGGCCATAGGGCAGCCGCCGCAGCCCATGGGGGTGCCGCAGCTGGGGGCCTGGGCGGGGGCCTGGCTCGACTTGCCCACATTGGGGGCCATGATGGCCTTGTTCACATCCTTGTCGCCGCATTCCGGGCAAACCAAGCTGGCAGTCTCTTTTTTCGCGTCGTATTCGGCGCTGTTGGAGAACCACTCTTCGAAGTGATGGGCGTGGGAACAGCGCAGGGTATAAAGAATCATGTCCGGTTTCTCCGGTGGAAGCCGCCCCTTATATACGAGAGCGGCCTCCCTCTCGCAATGGGATCAGAAGCTGTCGCCGCCGCCGCCGTCATCCCAGCCACCGCCGGAATCATAGCCGCTGTCGTCAGCGACGTTGGTGTCGTATTGCGGTTGGGTGTCGGTGGGCTGCGGCTGACCGGCGCCAGGGGCACCACCGTAATAATTGTTGGTGGTGGTATTTGTTTCCGAGGCCGGAGACGCGCCGCCGCCAAAGGCACCGCCGCCAGCATGACCGCCGCCGAACATGCCGGAAATACTGTTGGCCAGCAACATACCACCCGCCACGCCGACAGCGGCTCCGGCCGCGGTGCGCAAGAAGCTGCCGCCGCCCGAAGGCTGGCCCCAGGGACCTTGCTGAGGTTGGGCATATTGCTGGGGTTGGGGGGCATATTGCTGCGGCTGTTGGGCCGGAACCGAAGGGACCGAACCGCGATTCCACGGATTCCCCGCTTGGGGATTCCCCGCTTGGGGAGCGAAGCCGCCGCTGGTCTGCTGTTGCACGGGCGTACCCGCCAGCTGGCGTTCCAGTTCGGAAATACGGGCATCGCGGTCCTTGATGGCGTTTTCCTGCACCACCACCGCTTCCACCAGATTATAGGCGGCATTGGGGACGGCGCGCATACGCTCGGCGATCAGGGCCTCGGCCTCGCGGTCCTTGGTCCCGCCCGCAATCTTGGTCAGGCGGTCGAATACGCTTAGAATAAGGTCACGTTCCTGGGGAGTCATGGTGGGGCCTTCCCGGTTGGCGAAACACGGGAAAGAATGTAAGGCGGTTTTGGCCGAAGTCCATGCCCGCCAGCCAAGCTTTCTAACTTTTCATGAAAAGACAATGAATTAGGGGGGGAATTAGAGGCGGGGGAGTTAGGGGTGAGTGAGAGGGGGATTGGGCCGGTCATACAGAATTTTCATCGATGAAGCTTGACTCTCAACCGGCCTGATCCTAGATGGTTAGCACTCGTCGCCGGAGAGTGCTAACAGCGCCCCGGCGGACTTGAATGTCTTACGGAGGTTGTTCCTAAATGAAGTTCAGACCGCTCCATGATCGCGTGCTGGTGAAGCGCCTCGATGCGGAAGAGAAGAACGCTGGCGGCATCATCATCCCCGATACCGCGAAAGAGAAGCCCATGCAGGGTGAAGTCGTGGCCGCCGGTTCCGGCGTCCGTGGCGACGACGGCAAGCTGGTCGCCCTCGACGTTAAGGCCGGTGATCGCGTGCTGTTCGGCAAGTGGTCCGGCACCGAGGTCAAGATCGACGGCGTCGATCTGCTGATCATGAAAGAATCCGACATTCTCGGCATTCTCGCCTAATCAAATCAAAGGTTTAGACACATGGCTGCCAAAGAAGTCAAATTCTCTACCGATGCCCGCACCCGTATGCTGCGCGGCGTGGACATCCTCGCCGACGCGGTGAAGGTCACCTTGGGTCCCAAGGGCCGTAACGTCGTGATCGAAAAGTCGTTCGGCGCTCCTCGTATCACCAAGGACGGCGTCACCGTCGCCAAGGAAATCGAGCTGGCCGACCGTTTCGAGAACATGGGCGCCCAGATGGTGCGTGAAGTGGCCTCGAAGACCGCCGATCAGGCGGGCGACGGCACCACCACCGCCACCGTTCTGGCTCAGGCCATCGTTCGCGAAGGCGTGAAGGCGGTTGCCGCCGGTCTCAATCCGATGGATCTGAAGCGCGGCATCGACATCGCCGTCGCCGCCGTCGTCGCCGACGTCAAGACCCGCTCGCGCAAGGTCGAGACCAATGCCGAAATCGCTCAGGTTGGCACCATCTCCGCCAATGGCGAGAAGGAAATCGGCGACATGATCGCTCGTGCCATGGAGAAGGTTGGCAACGAGGGCGTCATCACCGTCGAGGAGGCCAAGGGCCTCGACACCGAACTCGAAGTCGTCGAGGGCATGCAGTTCGATCGTGGCTATACCAGCCCGTATTTCGTGACCAATGCCGAGAAGATGACCGTCGAGCTGGAAAACCCCTACATCCTTCTTCACGAGAAGAAGCTGTCGGGCTTGCAGCCGCTGCTGCCGGTTCTGGAGCAGATCGTTCAGTCCGGTCGTCCGCTGCTCATCATCGCCGAAGACATCGAAGGCGAGGCTCTGGCCACCTTGGTGGTCAACAAGCTGCGTGGCGGCCTGAAGGTCGCCGCGGTGAAGGCTCCCGGCTTCGGTGATCGTCGCAAGGCCATGCTGGAAGACATCGCCATCCTGTCGGGTGGCCAGGTGATCTCCGAAGACCTGGGCATCAAGCTGGAAAGCGTCAACCTGGAGATGCTGGGCACTGCCAAGCGCATCACCATCACCAAGGAAGACACCACCATCGTTGACGGCGCCGGTAACAAGGCCGACATCGAGTCCCGTTGCAAGCAGATCCGTTCGCAGGTCGAAGAAACCACTTCGGACTACGACCGCGAGAAGCTGCAAGAGCGTCTGGCCAAGCTGGCTGGCGGCGTGGCCGTCATTAAGGTCGGCGGCGGTTCCGAGATCGAAGTGAAGGAGCGCAAGGATCGCGTCGACGACGCCCTGCACGCTACCCGCGCCGCGGTCGAAGAAGGTATCGTTGCCGGTGGCGGCGTTGCCCTGCTGCACGGCGTCAAGTGCCTGGAAGGCCTCGCTGGCGGTAACCCGGACCAGAAGGTCGGCATCGAGATCGTGCGTCGCGCCCTTCAGGCGCCGGTGCGTCAGATCGCCGAGAACGCCGGTCATGACGGCGCCGTCGTCGCTGGCAAGATCGGTGAGTCCAAGGATATGGCCTTCGGCTTTGATGCTCAGAACGGCGTTTATACCGACATGATTAAGGCCGGCATCATTGATCCGACCAAGGTCGTGCGTACCGCTTTGCAGGACGCCGCTTCGGTGGCCGGTCTGCTGATCACCACTGAAGCCATGATTGCCGAGCGTCCGAAGAAGGATGCCGGTGGCATGGGCGGCGGCGATATGGGCGGCATGGGCGGTATGGGCGGCATGGGCGGCATGGACTTCTAAGTCCAAGCTTTCCAACCCGTATGCTTACGGAAAACCCCCTCCCGCAAGGGAGGGGGTTTTTCATTTGGGGCTGATGTCTTGCCGCCCCTGGTGTCGGCTTGGAGCGGCCTCCGAACGTCCACTGATTTTATTATTTCTGAGCGGACAGTGCCGCCTTGGTGGCGCGGGCTGACATGACCTTGGGCTTCTGCTTGCGCTTTTCCATATGTTTCAAGATCACATAAGTGGCCCAGCCCACGAGAAGCAGACTGATGGTGAAGGCGCTGTAGGAAATCGGCCAGGGAATTCCCTGGGTCATCATGGAAAACTCCGACATTCCGCCCACACCCGCTAAGACGTTGAGCGGCATGAACACCACACTGACCACGGTCAGCTGCGTCACCCTTCTGTTCTGGTTGACGTTGATGAAGCCGATGGTGGCGTCCATCAGGAAGTTGATTTTTTCAAACAAGAAGGTGGTGTGGCTGTTGAGAGACTCGATGTCGCGGAGGATTTCCTTGGCATCCTCGGTCTGGACCTGGGACAAGAACCGGCCTCGGATCAGGAAGGATACGGCGCGCTGGGTGTCGAGCATATTGCCGCGGATCAGTCCGTTGAGGTCTTCTTCTTCGGCGATATCGGCCAGGATGCGGGCGGCGTCGGAATCGCTGACGCTTTCGCTCAACACCTCTTGGCCCACCCGGCGCAAGGTGGAATAGGTGTCTTCCAGCGAATCGGCCGAGTACTCCACATCAGCCCCATAGAGGTCCAGCAGCAGGTCTTTGCAGTCCAGCATCTTGCTGGGCAGGTTGCGGGCGCGCAGCCTTTGCAGCCGGAAGACCGGAAGTTCCTCGTTGCGAACGGTGAACAGGACTTTGTCATGGATGATGAAGGCGACGGGAACGCTGCGGGATTCGCCTTCGCGGTCCAGCAGGAAGTTGGAGTGCAGATGCACCTCGTCGCTCTCTTCCTCGTAGAAGCGGGCGCTGACTTCCAGGTCGGTCAATTCCTCGGGGTCGGGCAGTTCCAGGCCGAAATATCGGGCGATCCAGCCGCGCTCGGATTTGGAGGCATCAAGAATGTCGATCCAGACTGGATTCAGTGTTTCAAATTCGCTGCGGCCGGTCACGTCGATAATTCGAATCCGGCCATCCACCAGGATATAGGCGGTGATCTGGCCTTGCTGGAAGCGAGGTTCCGTCTCACCGGCCAGGGTTTTTCCCAGCGGGGTGGGGATTTCCCAAAGGACGTCGCTTTGACGGCTGGGCTCGATCAAAGGCCAGAGGCGCAGGGCATCGTCGGGGGGGACTGCCTCTAATATCTTGCCGACTTCCACAGAGGACTGTCTGGCGAGGATTTTCTGCAATTCAACGATATG
>JAYTWE010000234.1:0-4858 GCA_043744055.1 Magnetospirillum sp. | reverse complement strand
TTACCGTCCGGCCCTTTGGCCAGATGGGGCTTCATCTGCTCCCACACATCATTGGAAACCGTGATGCCGTTGCCGTTCAGGTCCATGGAAAAGGCGGTGACCACATGGGCCTTGGTGCCGTAACCGATCGTCGCTCCCAAAGGCTGACCGGCCAGCATATGAGCCCCATCCAGTTCGCCAGAGATGACCCGATCCAGCAGAACCTTCCAATTGGCTTGCGGCTCTAAGGTGACGAACAGGCCTTCATCCTCGAAGAAGCCCTTTTCCTTGGCGATGGCCAGGGGAGCCATGTCGGTGAGCTTGATGAAGCCCAGTTTCAGCTCGTCCTTTTCCAATTTCAGCTTGGCAGCCTCGGCGGAAAACGGAACCAGAGCGGAAACGGCAACCATCAGGCCAAGAGCGCCACGACGGCAGATGCCTGACCAGCTTGTCTGCGAACCATCAATCTTGCTCTTCGTCATTATCTTTCCCTCGCCACGTCAGAGCCGAAAATAAAAAAGGCGTTCCGCGGAGTCGCGCCAACCTCCCGCAAGGGAGCGCGCAATCCGTGGAACGCCTTTGTTCCTTGGCCAGCGTCGGCATCATTGCCGACGGAGCCAGTCATCTTGTCTGGAAGGGACATCTCGTCATTGAGAACCTGCCGCCTTCGCACTGCAATATAAAGCAATGGGCGTGCCAGCTTGGGAAGCATCGCGTTCCCAAGGCTTTCAGAGGTGACGGAGAACCTGTGTGGCTAGTTTTTGTGCGTTTGCAGCTGTGAGCCTATATTTTAGGCATTAGCCCAGCAGCTCGGCCGCATCAATGACCTTATTGGCCACGTCGATCAGGCGTAACTTCTGATCCATGGCCATTTTACGCAATAGGCCATACGCGGTTTCTTCGTCCACCTTGCGGCGCTTCATGAGGATTCCCTTGGCCTTTTCCACCTGCTTGCGCTCGGCAAGGGTGGTCTTGGCCTTATCCAGCTGGCTGCGCAAATCCTGGAACTGAGCAAAACGGGCGATGGCCACGTCAATCACCGACCGCACCCGATCCGGCTTCAGCCCATCCACCACATAGGCGGATACTCCGGCCTCCACCGCCGCCCGGATGGTCTCGGGCTTGCCGTCTTGGGCGAACATCACCACCGGGCGGTTCTGCTCGATTCCCACCCGGCGCATATCTTCAAGAATGTCGCGGTCAGGAGAATCAATATCGACGATGATGACGTCAGCGGACAGCTCGGCCACTTTGGCATGCAGCCCCGCGCCACTGCCCAAGACAGCAACCACGGTAAAGCCGTCATTCTCCAACGCGTCCTTGACCAAGGCAGCTCTATCGCGCTCGTCATCGACCACGATTACCCGCAGCCCCATGGCTTATCCTTTGGCTCAATCCCTTGAATCGGGCGGAGCACCGTAAATATTCATCACCGCGCAACTTTGCACGCCCCATGCCATAGCACGAGACGGCGCAATCGCGCCATACAGGTGGATACATTGCCTGTTTTGAACGCGCGATCATGGCGAGATGCACAAAAGTCAGGCAATAGGGAAAGGCGCTTCGGGGCTTGGATAAGTCCTGCTAGTCTGTTGCGCGTGAGAAGAACAAGGGATATGGGCTCGTGAACAAATCCATGGGGATGTTTCTGATGGCGGCGGCTCTCTTCACCGCTTGCCCTGCCGTGGCTGGCGGCAAGAAGGAAGGGGCTGGGGAAAGCGGCGGCGGCGCCGTAGCCCCCATCGCCAGCACCGCTTCCGGTCTGCGCGACAGACTCTACCAGCCGGAGCAGGTGGGCGACAGCCTTGGTACCGTTAAACTGGAAGCGTCCATGGTGGCTGGCGCCGGGGCGGGAAAGTGTCGGATGAACTTCGTGATCTACAACGGCTCCACCGCCACCATCGCCATGGGATTGGTGGGGTCCGCGGTCAGTGCCAAGGGTGAAATTCTCGACAACTGGGTGGTCAATCTTGGCGCCGTCGCCCCCGGCGGCCAGACGGCAAGGCTGTTTTCCTGCGGCTTGGGGGCTGTTCAGCTCAGCTTGGCTCCCCTCAGCGATTTCGGCAATCCACCGATCAAATGCATCAATGCCAAGCAAGAGATGGAAAGCTGTGCCGTCGCACTTCAGGTCAAGTCATCCCTGCCACTGATCGACAAGGCCGACATCAAATCCACCGCGCCGGCCGCACCGGAAAAGAAACATTAACCCGATGGCCCGTATTGTGCTGCGTCTCTTCGGTATCGAGCATTTAACAATGACCTGGAGCTTTGTGACGGTATGATCCTTGAGCGCCGCGTCATCGTTTTTCCTCGGGCTGATTTTCTCGACGCCATCCGACGCTATGGCGAACGGATCGGCAAGAATGTGCCCAACACCGCCCCCGAACTGATGAATTTCGACCCATCCCAGGACATTTCCCTGGTCATCCGCTTTCCCGCCGTCTTCGCTGGCGGGGCGGTCAAGGATTTCATCTTCAGCCGCGAGGATGTGGGACAGGCCTTGACGCTGTACTGTCGGGAACACCGGGTTCCTCTGCCCAAGGGCGCCCAGAAACAGATCGAGAAGTTCAAGGACGGCGCGGCCCTGACCATGGTGATCGGCGGCGGCGGATTGCATGTCATGATTATTGACGACCAGGAGGTCATGCGCAGCATCATCAAGAGGTTGTTGACCAAGATGAACCCGTCTCAGATCTCCGAAGCCTCCGACGGCACCAAGGCTCTGGACATGTTGCGTTCGGGCGAGGTGGACCCCGACGTCATCATCTGCGACCTGCATATGGAGCATATGGGCGGCATCGACTTCCTGCGCACCCTGCGCGGTGAAAAGGCCAATATCAACAGCCGCAAGCCGGTGCTGATTCTGACCAGCGATAAAAGCGAGGAAGCCCACGAGATCACCCGTCAAGTCGGGGCCTCCAAGGTCCTGACCAAGCCGATCGCGGCCGATGATCTGATCCGTCAGATCAATCTGGTTCGCGGTCATTTCGAAGTGGCCCGCTGAGTCATGAATAAAGTGGAGAGTCGCTGAATGGGACTCTTCCGCTTCTGCCGCTTCGCCCTGCGCAGTCTGGTCGTCTTGCTGGATCAGTTCCCGGAATTTCTGCGCCTGTCCTGGGTCTGTCTGGTGGTCAGCCTGATCTGTTCCGCCGTGGCGGAGCGCTACCCCTTCTTCGCCGGACTGACCGATCTTCTGGCCCGAGGCGTCTTTGCCGTGGCTTGGCTGCGGCTGGTGGCCTTGGGAGAGGCGCCCCATCCCTTCGGCTATTTCAAACTGGGCCGCCGCGAAATCTTTGCCGCCTTCGGCTGGATGCTGGCCGAGACTTTCGTCACCTTCCCCGCCCATGTGATCGGCGCCTCGCTGGCCATGGCCACGGGCATCTCCCTCAGTGATGCCGTCATGCCGTTACTGGCGCTGTCCCATCTGCTGCTGGGTGCGGTCTATCTCCTGCCCGCCGAGGCTGCGCTGGAAGACGACAGCGGCCGCGATGGCTGGAGCCTACCCGATGTGGTGATGAAAGGCGGTGTCGCGGTCAGCATAGCCGTTGCCCTGGCCTGGCTCCCCGCCAATCTGCTTCAAGAAGCCATCAAATTGCTGCCCAACACAGAATTGGTCGATGGATTATTGCTGCCTCAAGCAGCATCCATCGCCCTGCACTACTTGTCCATGGCACTGACCGCCGGGACCGTGGCCCTGATCTGGGGCGAGCTGACAGCCAGGGAGGAGTAGCTCAGACCATACGGGCTAAGGCTTGTCCGCAGCCTTGGTCTTTGGCGTCACCTCGGCCTTCGCCTTGCGAAGTGCGCGCGGGACGACCATACCTGCCGCCATGGCAGGCGACAAATAAGGGCTGCGGCCTTCCGGCAGACGCACAGGCTGAAGCCCAGCCTCGGTCAAGGCACTTATGATTTCCCGAAATTCAGCAGGTCCCAGCATTGGAAGCCTCAACGTCATCAATCAGTCGCCTAGTGTGCACCAAATTCGGCCGGAGTGGCGAGATGATTCTTGTGCACTGCAGCAATTCTTGCTTTGCATGGATGTCGCGGCGGGTGACAGTGAGATGAAATCACGCTAGTTTTCCGCTCGTTCCTACCACTGAAAGCATGTAGCCATGTCCGATCTTTCCCAAATCGCCCGTTCCGCCACTGCCTGGCCGTTCCAGGAAGCACGTTCTCTGCTGGATGATCGGTTAAAGGGCGTCAAACCGGAAAAAGGCTATGTGCTGTTCGAGACCGGCTATGGCCCGTCGGGACTGCCCCATATCGGCACATTCGGCGAAGTGGCGCGCACCACCATGGTCCGCCGCGCCCTGTCCATTTTGGCCCCGGAAATCCCCAGCCGCCTGTTCGCCTTCTCCGATGATATGGACGGGCTGCGCAAAGTTCCCGACAACATCCCTAATCAGGAGATGGTCCGCGAGCATCTGGGCAAGCCCTTGACCCGAATTCCCGATCCGTTCGGCACCCATGAAAGCTTTGGGCATCACAATAATGCCCGGCTGCGGTCCTTCCTCGACAGATTCGGCTTTGAATACGAATTTCAGTCGGCCACCGACTGGTACATGTCGGGCCGCTTCGATCAGGCTCTGCTGGGTGTGCTCCGCCACTATGACGAGGTCATCAATGTGGTACTGCCCACCCTGGGCGACGAGCGCCGCGCCACCTATTCCCCCTTCCTGCCGGTTTGCCCCAAGACCGGAGTGGTGCTTCAGGTCCCGGTGGTCGAGCGCAATGTGGATGCGGGGACCATCGTTTATAAAAACGAAGATGGCACCCTGGTGGAGACGCCAGTCACCGGCGGCGCCTGTAAGCTGCAATGGAAGGCCGACTGGGGCATGCGCTGGGTCGCGCTGGGCGTTGATTATGAAATGAGCGGCAA
>JAYTWE010000233.1:0-2665 GCA_043744055.1 Magnetospirillum sp. | reverse complement strand
CGCGACACACCGGCCTGAGCCAGCTTCTCGCGCAGATACTTGCGCAATGCAAGGTCCTGATGCAGCAGCTTGGCGTAGTTACCATCCGCGAACCACCGGGAATCCCAGGTGCGGTTGATCCCGACGCGAAGGCCGATCGGATTGACTTTCTGACCCATGGATTACTCCTCCACCGCTTCGGCGCGTTCACGCACGATGACGGTCAGATTGCTGAACGGCTTTTCGATGCGGGTGGAACGACCACGAGCGCGAGCGGCCCAACGCTTCATCACCATGGCCTTGCCCACATGGGCCTCCGCCACGTAGAGCCGGTCCACGTCGAGTTGATGGTTGTTCTCGGCATTAGCGATAGCCGACTGCAACACCTTCCTCACCGTGACGGCGATACGCCGCTTGGAGAAGATAAGAGCGTTCAGGGCAACCTCGGCCTTCAGACCACGGATGCTTTCGGCCACCAAGTTCAGCTTGTACGGGCTGGTGCGGATAGAGGCGGCAAATGCCTTGGCCTCGGTGTCCGCCAGAACCCGCTCTGCGGTTTTCTTGCCCATGGCTACTTCCTCTTCGCCTTCTTGTCGACCGCATGACCGTAGAACGTCCGGGTCGGCGAGAACTCACCGAACTTGTGACCGATCATATTTTCGGTCACCAGGACGGGGATGAACTTCTGGCCGTTATAGACGCCAAAGGTCAAGCCGACGAACTGCGGCAGAATGGTCGAACGACGCGACCAGATCTTGATAACCTCGTTGCGGCCACTGGCGCGGGCTTTCTCAGCCTTGCCAAGCATGTAGCCGTCGAGGAAAGGGCCTTTCCAAACGGAACGAGCCATATTCTCGCTCCTCCTACTGGGTCTGACGGCGGCGCATAATCAGCCGGTCCGTCTTCTTGTTGCTACGAGTCTTCTTACCCTTGGTCGGCTTGCCCCACGGAGTGACCGGATGACGGCCGCCCGAGGTCTTGCCTTCACCACCGCCATGGGGGTGATCGACCGGGTTCATGGCGACACCACGAACACTGGGACGACGCCCCAACCACACGCTGCGGCCAGCCTTACCCAGCGAGACATTCTGCTGGTCGGGGTTGGACACGGCACCGATGGTGGCCATGCACTCGCCGCGAACCATGCGGAGTTCGCCAGACGACAGACGGAGCTGGGCATAGCCCTGATCCTTGCCCACCAGCTGCACGTAAGTGCCAGCGGACCGAGCCAACTGAGCGCCCTTGCCGACCTTCAGTTCCACGTTGTGCACCACGGTGCCGACGGGGATGTTCTTCAGGGGCATGGCGTTGCCGGGCTTAATGTCGACCTTTTCGCCAGCGACCACCTGATCGCCAACCGCGAGGCGCTGCGGAGCAATGATATAGCTCTTCTCGCCATCGGAATAGGAGATCAGCGCGATGAAGGCGGTACGGTTGGGATCGTATTCCAACCGCTCGACCGTCGCCGGCATGTCGAACTTGGTGCGCTTGAAGTCGATGAGGCGGTAGCGGCGCTTATGCCCGCCGCCACGCCAGCGCATGGTGATACGACCGGTGTTGTTGCGGCCGCCCTTGGAACGCAGACCTTCGGTCAGCGCCTTCTCGGGCTTGCCCTTCCAGAGTTCCGAACGATCAACCTGGACCAATTGGCGGCGGCCAGGCGTCGTCGGCTTGAATGTCTTCAGTGCCATGGCGTCAGACTCCCGTGGTCACGTCGATAGAGTGGCCTTCGGCCAAGGTAACGATCGCCTTCTTGACGTCGTTACGCACGCCGATACGACCGCGGAACCGCTTGACCTTGCCCTTTTGGATCAGGGTATTCACGGCGGTGACCTTCACCCCGAAAATACCTTCAACCGAGGCCTTGATCTCCGGCTTGGTCGCATCGAGCGGAACCTTGAAGGTCACCTGACGGAACTCGGAACCCATGGTCGCCTTTTCGGTGATCACGGGGGCGCGGACGACGTCGTACATCCGCTCCTTGCTGATGACGAGCTTGCTCATTTCAGGCGAGCCTCCAGGGCTTGCACCGCGTCCTTGGTCAGAACCAAGGTATCGCGACGCAGAATGTCGTAAACGTTGGCGCCCACCTGCGGCAACACATCCACGTAGGGAATGTTGCGGCTGGCCAGCGCGAAGTTACCGTCCACGGCACCGTCGATGACCAGCACCGAAGTCCAACCGAGCTTGGACAGACACGCCGCCAGCTCCTTGGTCTTGGGGCTGGACGCCGTGGCGGTGTCCAACACGATCAACTTGCCATCGGCGACCTTGGCCGACAACGCGGTCTTCAGCGCCAGCTTACGCACCTTCTTGGGCAGGTCGTGAGCGTGGGAGCGCACAACTGGGCCGAAGATGGTGGCGCCGCCGCGGAACTGCGCGCTGCGCAGCGAACCCTGACGGGCCCGACCGCCACCCTTCTGATTGAAGGGCTTCTTGGTGGTGCCGGAGATCTCGGAGATCCCCTTGGTCTTGTGATTGCCGGTCTGGCGCTTGGCCAGCTGCCAGTTCACCGCGCGGAACAAGATGTCCGTGCGCACCGGCAAACCGAACACGGCATCGGCCAGTTCGATCTCGCCGACGGTCTGGTTGTCCAGGCTGATTACGTTCGTCTTCATCGCCGTTATTCCTTACTCGCCAGCATCGGCCGCGGGAGCGTCAACGGCAGCAGCGGCAGCGCCTTTGA
>JAYTWE010000232.1:0-2560 GCA_043744055.1 Magnetospirillum sp. | reverse complement strand
GGCGACACACGCTCGCATGATGAAACCGAAGCCGAGGCCCGAACGCTTTTCTAGCGGGGGCGTGCGCTAAATCTGGCGCACGCCGCGATCAGCCGCCATTGAGGCGGCGGCCAAGCGGCCGGAGGCCGAGCCCGGCGAGGGGCAAACATAAAGCTCGACCATCGTGCGTCATATTTGACGCACGATGGTCGAGAGCGCGGGACTTTGCCCGCAAGAACTATAAGAATTGCTCATCATGTTCGGAGATTTTTGAATGCCTCCCGTTTTCCCTGATATCTGGCGTCTGCGTCTTACCGTCTCCATGGAGACCTTGCCGGTGTTCGAGGAGGTGTTCGAGCATTTCGCCGAGGCGGTGACCATGTTCATGGAAGACCGCTCCGGCATTTCCGACGGAGAATGCGACTGGTTCTTGGAAGGCTTCTCACGCACGCCGCCGGAACGGATCGCTATCGTCTCGGCGCTGTCCGCCGTGGCGGCGGCCAACAGTATCGACGCACCGCCGTTGGAGATCGACCGTCTGCCCAATGTGGATTGGGTGCTGGAGAATCTGCGCGACTTCCCCCCCATTTCCGCCGGACGCTTCTTTGTTCACGGCTCCCATTGGCTGGGCAAGCCCCCCACGGGGGGCCATGCCATCGAGATCGACGCCGGAACCGCTTTCGGCTCGGGGGAGCATGCCACCACGCGCGGCTGTCTGCTGGCGCTGGATGCTATCGCCAAGCGCGGTCGCCGCACACGGGTTCTCGATCTGGGCTCGGGCTCGGGCATCTTAGGGATCGCGGCGGCCAAGGTCTGGGCCGCCAAGGTGATCTGCACTGATATCGACCCGGCGGCGGTCAAGGTCTGTGCCGGGAATGCCGCTAATAATGGTGAAGCCGCCAATGTTACCGCCGTGGTTAGCGACGGTTATCGCAATCCGGTGGTGGGGAAGGGACGCCCCTATGATCTGGTATTCTCCAATATCTTGGCCCGGCCGCTTTGCCGTTTCGCTCCTGATTTGGCGGCTCATCTAGCCCCTGGCGGACTGGCGGTCCTGTCGGGGCTGTTGGAGCGTCAGGAGCGTATGGTCATGGCCAATCACGAGAAACAGGGGCTGACCTTAAAACGCCGCTTCGTCATCGAAGGTTGGGCAACCCTGGTCATTGGACAGTAATGCAACGAAAGATATAGGCATTTCGATCTGGTAATGCCGCATCGTGAAATACCCATATGAAGTCTGTACGACGGCTTCACTAAGGGGAGATTTCCGATGTCGGCGTTCCACCTGTCCTTGAAAGTCCGAATATTCAGCGCTGTCGGCTTGGTCGGATTGGCTGCGGTCGCCATGGCGCTGATCGGCGTCAATTCCATGCGCACCTATCACGATCACGTGATGACCATGGAACAGGCTGCCAAGCGCGCCGTCATCGGTGAAAAGGTCAATGGGCTGATTAATGCCGTGGTGATGGATTCCCGCGGCATCTATATGAGTCGGGACGCCAAGGAGGTGGACAAATATGCTCCGCCCATTCTTAAGAATGTGGCCGAGATCCGGCGTTTGATGGATGAGTGGACTTCGCTGTTACCCGAGGCGGAGCGTCAAAGCACGACCGCTGCCGGTGCGCGGGCTCAGGAATTCGCGGCGTTCCGAACCGAGCTGGTGCGGATCGGGCGAGAGGAAGGCGGTGCCGCCGGTCGCGTTTACGGTGATAACGATGCCAATCGTACTAATCGTCAGGCGCTAAACAAGGAGATCGAGGCTCTGGCCGCCGCCAATACCGCCCAAGTTTCGGCGGTCACGAGCCAACTGGACACTTTTTATAACGACCGGCTTCAGGCCATGATCTGGACTGCGGTGCTGGGGCTGGCTGCTGGTTGGGGCTGGGCAGCCTGGACCGCATTTCGTCGGGTGTCGATGCCCATCAATCGCATGACGGAAACCATGGAGGCCTTGGCGGCAGGAGATTTGTCGGTCGTGATTCCTTCGGCCGATGCCCGTGATGAAATCGGTGATATGGCTCGTGCGGTTCAAGTGTTCCGCGATGCTATGCGCGGGGCTGATCGGCTGCGTCAGGAACAAGATCAAGAGCGGCAGCGTTCGGAGAGGGAGAAAGTTGCCGCGTTACAGGGCATGGCCGATAGGGTGGAGTTTGAGACGCGTGAGGCCGTGGAACAAGTGGCGACGCAAACCCAGCTGATGGCCGAGAATGCGGGGCTTATGGCGTCATCAGCCTCGGCGGTGGGGGGGAACAGTCAAAGCGTCGCCTCGGCTGCCGCTCAGGCTCTTTCCAACATTCAAAGCGTCGCCGCCGCTGCCGAGCAGTTATCGGCATCCATCCGCGAGATCGGAGGTCAGATCGCAACCGCTGGCAAGGTCACCAATGGTGCGGTTGGGGCCGCCGATAAGGCCCAAGACACCATTGGCCGTTTGTCGGAAGCGGTCAACCGGATCGGTGAATTCGCCAACTTAATCAGTGGGATTGCGTCTCAGACCAATCTTTTGGCGCTCAACGCCACTATCGAGGCGGCTCGGGCTGGTGAGGCGGGCAAGGGCTTCGCCGTGGTCGCCAACGAGGTCAAG
>JAYTWE010000231.1:0-4163 GCA_043744055.1 Magnetospirillum sp. | reverse complement strand
CCCGGTCAGAATATCCAGCAGCCTTTGACGGGTCTCCTCGTCCAAGGCATTGGTCGGCTCGTCCAGCAACAGCGCATCGGGCCGCATGGCCAGTACGGCGGCCAGCGAGACCAAGCGCCGCTGCCCCCCGGAAAGCTTGTGGGTCACCCGATGTTCCAGCCCGTCGAGTCCCAGCGTATAGAGAGTCTCGTGGACGATAGCGCGCGCCTCGGTCTTTGACTTGCCCTGATTGAGCGGCCCAAAGGCCACATCCTCGGCCACGGTGGGGCAGAACAGCTGGTCGTCGGCATCTTGGAACAGCAGACCCGCCTTGGCGCGAACCTCGACAAAATCTTTCTCGACCCGACGCTCGCGCCCGAAGGCGACCATATGTCCGGCACAGGGCTTCACCAATCCCACCATGAGGTGGAGAAAGGTCGTTTTGCCCGCGCCATTGGCTCCGTTTAGCGCCACCCGGTCTCCGGCGGCAAGATGAAAATCCACCCGGTCGAGCACGGGCCGGGACGGTTCATAGGCAAAGGAGACTCCCTCCAGCCGGATCACCCGCCTAACCCCACCACCAGGGCCAGCATGGCGGTGGATGCCACTCCAATCCCCCAGTCCAAGGCCCCCGGCCGCCCATCCTCGTCCTCATGTAGGACCGGAAAACTGCAGGTAAAGCCGCGACAGCGCATGGCGGCATCAATTCGCTCGGCCCGCTCCAGCGACCGCACCATCAGCATGCCGAACAGATAACCGATAGAGGTCCAGCAATGCAGACCGGCGGTGGGGCGGAAGGCGCGGGCGCGCATGGCAAGACGCAGCCGAGCATATTCACGTTCCAGCACCGCGATATAACGCACCGTGAACAAAAACAGATGCACCAGTCGCCGCGGCACGCCGAGACGCGATAAAGCGCGGCCCAAGGTGACAAGCTCCATGGAGCCCACCAAGGCCAGCAATGCCACCGCCACCCCATTGGCGCGCAAGCCGATCTGCGCCGCCTGATACAGACCCTCGGACGAAGCGGCAAAGCCCAGGGGCTCGGCCAGAACCGTTCCCGGCACAGTGAAGGGAAGCAGGGCCAAGACCGCCAGCATGAATCCTTCCAGAGCCAGCAGACGCTTCAGAGTGGAGCGCAACGGCAATCTCGCCAGTCCAGCCGCCCCCAAGGCGAGGCCCAAGGCCAAGGCCAGGGCTGGCAAGGCATCCACCATCACCACCACCAAGGCGAACACAACCGCCAAAATGATGCGGGTGCGCGGATCAAGCCGGTTCAGCGCCGAAACGCCGCCCTTGGCTTCGGCGGGACTCAGAACGGATTCGCGGCGGCATGTGCTCACGATCTCTCCTTTCGCGCATTGAACCAAGCAACCGTCCCAAACACTCCGAAGATCACCCCGATCCCGCCCAGCAGATCATGCAGACGAACCTTATCCTCATAAGCATCCAACTGGCGGCGCAACGGCGCGATCTGACGGGCCACCGCCTGTTCGACGGCATCGTGATCGCCAGAAGCGGCTTTGACTGCCAACGCGGCTTCAGGCTTGGCCGGAAAAGCCCCCTGGGGCAGCCAGGACGGCAGATCATCGGCTGAAACCACCATGATTGCCGTGTGACCGTCACCCGTCTCCAGCATGATGGTATGATCCATGCGAGAGCGGGCCTCCACGTGGAACCCGCCATCTCCTCCCGTCATGATCCGCTCGACCACCATGCCGTCGGGGGCTTGGACCTGACCGGGAACGTTCATGGCTTTTCCTCCGCCGGAGAAATAAGCGGTGCCGACAATTCGCGCGCCCTCGGTCACGGCGAAAACCTTCAGCTTATGAGCCTGAGCCGGGGCGGCACTCAGCAGAGCGGCAAACAAAATGGCGCATCTTGTCTTCATACCGGCCTCGTCAGCATTTCGGGCTTCACCCGAGCCAGCAGGGATATGGCGGCGGCGGTGAAGACGGCTTCCACCACCATGACCGGGATATGAGTCATTACCACCAGTTTGGCGGCTACGGTGAATTCACGCCCCGAAGCCGCCAGCACGCCCGCCACCATCACCACGGTCAACAACACCGCTCCACCTCCGGCGATCCCCCCTGCAATGGCGGCGCGGCGCGATGTGCCACTCCGCCACAGCCCCCGGAACAGCAGACCCGCCAGCACGGCGGGGACCGCCATATCCATGGTGTTGACCCCCAGCACCACCAGACCGCCAAATCCAAACAAGACCGCTTGCAGCAGTAAGGCAATCAGCATGGCCGGAAACACCGCCCAGCCGAGGACAATCCCGGCCAGACCGTTGAGCAGCAAATGCACCGAGGCGAGTCCGGCGGGGAAATGCACCAGCGACGCCACGAACAGCACCGCCGATAGCACCGCCACCCGAGGCGCCCGCACCGGGTCCAGTCCCCGAAGGCCAAGCGTCACCCCGGCAAGGCTGATAACAGCTCCCGCCACCAGGACCGGGCTTGACAGCACACCATCGGGAATATGGGCCAAAAGCGAGTGCCTCCTACTTCATATCCACGGCACGCACCCAGATCAGCCCACCCAGTTCCACCTTGGCGGGCTTGCCATCGGGGGACTTCACCGGCTTATCGCCCTCTACCAATCCGTTGAACCCCCACCACCCGGCACGCGGCATGGCATAGGCGAACTGGCCTTGGGCATCGGTCTTGATAACCTGAGTGATAAAGGGATCGGCCGGAGCCTTGACCGAGCCGTCATTCATCCACTCCACCTCTACAGTGGCAAAGGGAACCGGCTTGCCATTCTTGCGAACGATTCCCCGAAACAGATTTCCGGTCCACAAGCCGTAAGGCCGGACCAGCGGTTCGATCTCCACCGGCAACCCCACTAACCGGTCCCAGCCCTCGCTGGCGCCGAAATCCACCACCACTTTGGTGAAATGGGTGATCCACTTGCCTTCAGCCGCCTCCCAATAAGGGGCGGGCTCCACGAAGAAGACGTAATCACCCGGCGCACCCAGCGTATAGGCCGCGTCATAAGCCGTCTTGCCGTCGATCTTGCGTGGCTTCAAGGTGGATTTCAGGTCATGGGTCTTGCCGTTGGCCACCACCCCGAAGCGGGAGGGAGGAGCCATCTCCATCACGGGGCCGCGCTCCATGGGATGGCTGAAGGCCAAGTCCAGCTTCACCGTGCGATCGCCCTGGTCCGCCACGATATCGGTCGACGGGATCAATTCTTGGAAATGAGCCCAAGCCGGTCCCGTTACCATCAACGCCAGCGCCACTCCCATGCCGAGTCGTCGTCCCCACATTTCCCCACCCCCGAAAATATTATGCGACTGCGTCACAGGGCAAGTGGGAGCATACGCACTCTGATGACGGAAATCCAAGATCAAAGACGTTGACCGGCATTACTTTTCCTGACGGCGCCAAACCATGGCCAGCCAGGGCTGCTGTTCGCGCGGGAGGCCAGGGGGTCTGAAATAGTGCTCCAGCTCTGTAAAGCCAGCCTCGGAGACCAAGGCCCGCCACCCATCAAGATCGCTGTAGGTTCCATAGCGCTCGCCCTGCCAGCCTTCCTGATTGTCGCCTCTGGGATTGGAGAAGAACAACACGCCTTCAGGCTTCAAGGTCTCACGCAATTGGCCTAGGATTCTTGGAAGCTCCTGACCGGGGACATGGAACAGCGAGGCATTGGCGAAAACACCGTCGAAATGAGCCAAGGGTAAATTCAACGCGAGAAAGTCCTGATGCCAAACCTCGCAACCACCATGGATGCGGGCCATGGCGGTGAAGGCCTTTGTCCCATCCAGCCCGATGGGGCGATGCCCCAAGTCCGAGAAAGTCTTCAAGTCGCGCCCCGGTCCGCATCCAAAGTCCAAAATGTTGAAAGGCGGCTTCCCCACCATATGGCGCAGCAAGGCCTGAACGTTCTGGCTGACATCGTGATCGCGGGTCCCCTGCCAGAAATCCTCTGCCCGCTGGCCATAATGAGCCAGGGTCCGTCGTGAGATATGCTGAAGAGAGTCAGGATCTAAAGTCATAACCGCATCCTCTCTTTTTCAAACGGGTTGAGTCTTGGATAAAACAGTATTGCGTCACGATTCTCCCTCGTGTAGTTTCTCGCGCTCCGCAGACTCCTGTCAAACAGGCCTGTCTGCGATTGCGGAGGGGTGGCCGAGTGGTTGAAGGCGCACGCCTGGAAAGTGTGTATACGGG
>JAYTWE010000230.1:0-1616 GCA_043744055.1 Magnetospirillum sp. | reverse complement strand
GCTGATGATTATGTGACCAAACCGTTCGAGATGGATGAGGTGGTGACCCGCATCCGCGCCTTGATCCGCCGGGCCGCCGGTCATTCAACCCCGGAAATCGTCTGTGGCCCATTGCGGCTGGACACTATCGCTGGCCGAGTCAGCCTGGATGGAATGCCGGTGACGCTGACCGCCCAGGAATTTCGGATTCTGTCTTATCTGGCTCATCATCAGGGGCGGGTGGTGGGGCGAAGCGAGCTGGTGGATCATGTCTATGACCGCAATGCCGACCCCGATTCCAATGTTTTGGATGTGCTGGTGGCCCGCATCCGCCGCAAGTTGAAGGTCGAGCTTATTCACACTTTGCGCGGCCAGGGCTGGCGTATGGAAGCGTCCGACCATGGGGCGTAATTCCCTCAAAAAACGCCTGATCCTGGGGGCGGCGCTGTGGCTGGTTCTGGCCCTGGGCGGCGGAGCCCTGGTGTTGGGTCACGCCTTTCGCGACGCGGCGGAGCATGGCTTTCACGAAAGACTGGGGGCTCATCTTCGAGCTCTGTCGGCGGTGGTGGAGATTGCTCCCGATGGAGCGGTCGTGGTGGGCAAGCCCATCGGTGAGCCCCGCTTCGAACTGGCCTATTCCGGCTGGTACTGGCAGGTCTCGGACGGAGCGGAGGTGCGGGCCAGGTCCCGCTCGTTATGGGATTTCGCTCTGCCGGTGACCGTTGCGCCGGGACCGGGGGCGGTTCATATCCGGCAAGACACGGGGCCGCGCGGCGAAAGTCTGGAAGTGGTCGAACGCGATCTGTTGTTTCCCGACGGTGTTCGTCCTTTGCATCTGACCATCGCCGCCAGCCGTCAGGAGCTTGATTCCGAAGTCGGACGCTTCGATCTTCTGCTGGCGGTATCTCTGGGAGTGCTGGGGTTGGGGCTGATGGGAGCCATCGGGTTTCAGGTTAGCTATGGCTTACGTCCGCTGGGACGGTTGGCGGTGGAATTAGAAACGTTGCACGCGTCCGGCGGGCGGATCGGCGAGGCTTACCCGGCCGAGGTCGCCCCGCTGGTCACCGCCTTGAACCAGGTGCTGGACCACGATGCCCGACTGATCCAACGCGCTCGTGCCCATATGGGCAATCTGGCCCATGGATTGAAGACTCCGTTGGCGGTGCTGGAGGCGGAACTGTCCAGTCCCAGCCCGGATGCCGCCGTGCTGCATGGCCAGTTGGAGCGGCTGAACCGGTTGGTGGACCTTCACCTCAGCCGCGCCCGCGCCGAGGCGGTCGCGGCGGCTCCGGCGGGCGCCCAGGTCTTGGTGGGAGGGATGGTGGAAGACATCGCCGCCGCTTTGCGTAAAATCTATGCTGAACGCGGATTGGTCATCACGGTGGAATGCTCTTCCGAGTCCCGCTTTGTCGGCAATGGCGATGATCTGGCCGAGATCCTCGGCAATCTTATGGATAATGCCTGTAAATGGGCCGCCGGACGGGTACGGGTGGTGGCGAGCGCCTCCGTCATCATGGTGGAAGACGATGGTCCGGGCCTGTCGCCGGAACAGGCGGAGACCGCAACCCGGCGAGGGATGCGATTGGATGAAACTGCGCCGGGCTCCGGTCTGGGGCTTGCCATCGTCGCCGATCTGG
>JAYTWE010000229.1:0-3509 GCA_043744055.1 Magnetospirillum sp. | reverse complement strand
GCCCATCCGGCAGGAAGAGGGCCGCGAACATCGCGGGGTCGCGCTGTTCCCAAGCGGCCTTATACCCTTGCATGAACCGATCCATATCAAGTCTCGCTGTCGCAATGGTTGCCGGATTTGCCCGTCAGACGACGTTCCCAGCGCTGACGGGTTGTAGGATATCCGTATTCAGATGCGAGACCTAGTATCAAGATAGGCTTGAGTCAATTCGGCATTGACATGCCGATTAAAATGAATGACCATTCAGTCATAATGAATACTCATTCAGTTTGAGGCTCGGATGTCGCAACAGGTTCTCTCCATCTCTCGGGTCGGCGCCGTGGCGGTTCTCACTTTGGACAGTCCGCCGGTCAATGCCCTAAGCAAGGCGCTGATTAAGGCGTTGCACGCGGCTATGGATCAGGTGGAGGCGGATCGGACCATTGGTGCGGTTCATATCCGCAGCAATGCCAAGGTGTTTTGCGCCGGAGCTGATCTGGCCGAAATGCGCGAGAATTTGTCCGATCCTAACAAGGTGGACACTCAGATCGACTTCGTTCGCGATCTTCAGAACGTCTTGAAGCGCATCGAAACTCTGGGTGTCGCCACCATTGCCGAAGTGGGGGGAGCCGCCATGGGCGGTGGTCTCGAACTGGCCCTGGCCTGTGACTTCCGCGTTGCCGCCAATGAAGCCAAGCTGGCCCTGCCCGAGGTTAATCTCGGCCTGATCCCCGGTGCGGGCGGGACTCAGCGCCTGACCAATCTGTGTGGCCCCGCCATCGCCAAGCGTCTGATCTTGGGAGCGGAAGTTCTAACCGGAGCTGATGCTCAGGCCTTGGGTATCGTTCATTGGGCGGTGCCCCGCACCGAACTGGCCGCTTTCGCCCATGCCCTGGCCGAGCGTATCGGCGCTTTGCCCCGTGCTGCCGTGGCGGCCTCCAAGTCTTGTATCGCCGCCGCCGCCGACCCGGCGCGCGACGGCTACGAGGAAGAGCTTACCGCCACCCGCGACCTGCTTTTACACGAGCCGGAAACCCGCGCCAGGGTCGAGGCCTTCCTCTCCGGTCAACGCTGAAAATACGAAGGAGTTGAGTCCATGAATTTCAAAGATAAGGTAGCCCTGGTTACCGGTGCCGCTTCCGGCATCGGTCTGTGCACCGCCCAGACCATCGCCGAATTGGGTGGTGATGTGATTATCGCCGATATCAACGCCGATGCGGGCGAGACGGCGGCGGCCGATATCCGCGCCAAGGGCGGCAAGGCCGAATTCATCCGTCTGGACGTGACCGACAAGGCTAATATCGCCAATGTGCGCGACCATGTTCTGGCCACCAAGGGCCGTTTGGACGTGTTGTGCAACGTCGCCGGTTGGGGACACATTCAGCCTTTCGTGAACAATGACGATGCCTTCATCGCCAAGGTGATGGGGCTTAATCTCAACGGTCCTATCGAGCTGATCCGCGCCTTCTTCCCCTCCATGATCGAGAAGAAGTGCGGCAAGATCGTCAATGTCTCTTCCGACGCCGGTCGGGTCGGGTCCTTGGGGGAAAGCGTCTATTCGGCGGCGAAGGGCGGCCTGATCGCCTTCTCCAAGTCGCTGGCTCGCGAAGGCGCCCGTTACAACATCAACGTCAACGCCATCTGTCCCGGCCCCACCGATACGCCCTTGTTGAAGTCCGAGCCGGAAAAGTTCCTGGAAGCCTTCCTCAAGGTCATTCCCATGCGCCGCTTCGGCAAGCCGCAGGAAGTGGCGGACGGTATCGTCTTCCTGGCGAGCAACCGGGCCGACTACATCACCGGTCAGGTCCTCAGCGTCAACGGCGGCATCACCATGGTGGGCTAAGGCCTTTCGGAGCGTGGGCGTCCCGCCCGCAGGGTGCGGCCAGGATGGCCGCGCTCCAAACAATCAAAAGGAGCAAGCTATGCGTAAATTTATTGCCGCCGATTACAAGGCTCAGAATTTCGGTTGGAAAGTGGATGGCAAGGTGGCGACCCTCACCTTGAACCGTCCCGAAAAGAAGAACCCGTTGACTTTCGACTCTTATGGCGAGCTGCGTGACCTGTTCACCAATCTGGTCTATGCCAGTGATGTGAAGGCCATCGTCATCACCGGCGAGGGCAACAATTTCTGCTCCGGCGGCGATGTGCACGAAATCATCGGGCCGCTGACCAAGATGGATATGCCGGAATTGCTGGAATTCACCCGCATGACCGGTGACGCGGTCAAGGCCATGCGCATGTGCCCGCAGCCCATCATCTCCGCTATTGACGGCATCTGTGCCGGTGCTGGAACCATGTTGGCCTCGGCCTCGGATATCCGCCTGGGCACCGCGCGCTCCAAAGTGGCCTTCTTGTTTGTTCGCGTTGGTTTGGCCGGTGCTGATATGGGGGCCTGCACCTTGCTGCCGCGCCTGATCGGCCTGTCGCGTGCCGCCGAGCTGCTCTACACCGGCCGCGCCATGGGCGGCGAGGAAGCCGAGCGTTGGGGCTTTTACAACTCGCTGCACACCCCGGAAGAGATTTTGGAAAATGCCACCAAGCTGGCTCATAGCCTGGCCGATGGCCCCACTTTCGGCCATGCCATGACCAAGAAGATGCTATGGCAGGAATGGAACCAGGGCTTGGGCGAATGCATCGAGGCCGAGGCTCAGGCTCAGGCTATCTGCATGCAGACCAAGGATTTCGAGCGCGCTTACGTGGCCTTCGCCGCCAAGCAATCTCCGAAGTTCGAGGGGAACTGATATCATGAGCGACGCCTCGTTCCTCGATTGGCCGTTTTTCGACCAGACGCATCGGGATTTCGCCGCTGCCCTGGAAGAGTGGGCCAAGAGCAATCTTCCCACGCTCTGCCCCGAGGACGAGGCGCATGGCCCCGCCATGGACGAGACCGCACGCAATCTCGTCCGTGCGCTGGGTAAGGCCGGGTTTCTGGCCGCCAGTATTCCCCAGGCCTATGGCGGACGGGCAAAGGATTTCGACGTTCGGGCTATCTGCCTGGGCCGCGAGATTCTGGGCCGTCACGCCGGTCTGGCCGATTTCGCTTTCGCCATGCAGGGTTTGGGAAGCGCCGCCATCACTCTGTTCGGCAATGAGGAACAGAAAAGCCGCTATTTGCCCAAGGTCGGGAGAGGCGAATCCATCGCCGCCTTCGCCATCTCCGAGGAGGATGCTGGGTCCGATGTGGGAAATATGAGCACTCGCGCGGTGCTCGACGGCGACCACTATGTCATCGACGGGGCTAAGACCTGGATTTCCAATGCCGGTCTGGCCGATTTTTACACCGTCTTCGCCCGGATCGGCGATGAGACCGGGGCCAAAAATCTTGCCGCTTTCGTGGTGGATGCCGATACCCCTGGTCTCAGTGTTTCGGCCCGTATCGACGTGATCGCGCCCCATCCCTTGGGCTCGTTGAAATTTGACAAGATGCGGGTTCCCGCCGCCAATATGTTGGGCCGCCCCGGTGAAGGCTTCAAGGTCGCCATGTCGGTGTTGGACGTGTTTCGCACCACGGTTGGGGCTGCCGCCCTGGG
>JAYTWE010000228.1:0-2499 GCA_043744055.1 Magnetospirillum sp. | reverse complement strand
ACGACCTTCGGCCGCTATCAGCCGGGTGATGCCGTCAATATGGAAATCGATATGCTGGCACGCTATGTTGCGCGCCTTTTGGAAAGGGATTAGGCCCGTCGTGTCCGAATATCATCAGTATCTTTCGACCATCGAAGACATTATCGAAGAGGCCCGTCAGGGCCGCATGTTCATCCTGGTCGATGACGAAGATCGTGAAAACGAGGGCGACCTTGTCATTCCGGCTGAGATGGCCAGCCCGGAGGCGGTCAATTTCATGGCCCGTTACGGACGTGGTCTGATTTGCCTGACCCTGACCCGCACCAGGGTCGAGGAGCTTGGCCTCCAACTCATGAGCACCGATAACGGCACCCGGATGCAGACGGCTTTCACCGTCTCCGTCGAGGCCCGCGAAGGCGTCACCACCGGTATTTCGGCGGCGGATCGGTCATGCACGATTCAGGTCTCCATTGATCCAGCCAAGGGCCGTCACGACATCGTGACTCCCGGTCATGTCTTTCCGTTGGTGGCCCGTGATGGCGGCGTGTTGGTCCGTGCCGGCCATACCGAGGCGGCGGTGGATATTTCCCGGCTGGCCGGGCTCAACCCGTCGGGTGTGATCTGCGAGATCATGAATGATGACGGCACCATGGCCCGGATGCCCGATCTGGTGAAATTCGCCCAGCATCACGGGTTGAAGATGGCGACGATCGCCGATCTGATCGCCTATCGCCGCCGTAACGACAAGATCGTCGCCCGTGACATGGAAGCTCCGTTCCAGTCCAAATGGGGCGGGGACTGGCGCATGATGGTCTATACCAACACGGTGGCCTATGCCGAGCACATCGCCTTGGTGAAGGGCGATCTGAGCGGTGACAAACCGGTTATGGTTCGCGTTCACGCCGTCAACGTGCTTGACGACGTGCTGGGCGATCAAGGATCGGGGAAGGCGGGGCAGCTCCATTCCGCTATGGAAATGATTGCAGAACATGGTTCGGGGGTTGTGGTTCTGGTTCGTGAACCACGGGCGACCAGCCTGTCGGACCGTGTCCGTGCCCAGTTGGAACGTCGCCCTGCCGCTCCTGAATTGCGTGATTACGGCGTCGGAGCCCAGATTCTGTTAGATCTCGGCATCCATGAAATGATCCTGCTGTCCAACACCAAACGTTCTATCATCGGTCTTGATGGATATGGATTGAAGGTGGTGGAACAGCGGTCGATTCCGGTCAGCTGACAAGGAGGCGAACCCATGGCCCGCGTTCTTATTATCGAGGCTCGTTTCTACGACCACATCGCCGACGGTTTGCTGGCCGGTGCCCGCGCTGAATTGAAAAAAGCCGGAGTGGAACATGAAGTGCTGGTGATTCCTGGTATCTTCGAGATTCCTGCGGCTCTCAAGCTGGTGCTGACGGCTGGTGAACAGGGTAACGAAACGGCTGTCTATGACGGCTTCATCACATTGGGCTGCGCCATTCGCGGCGAGTCCGATCATTATCATCATGTGGGAACCGAGTGCATGCGCGGCATTGCCGATCTGTCCATGGCCTTCGATCTGGCTTTGGGCAATGGCGTTCTGACCGTGCATAGCGAGGCCCAGGCCTTGGCCCGTTCCGATCCCGCCCGCAAGAATATGGGTGGTCAAGCTGCCCGTGCTTGCTTGCGGATGATGGCGGTCAAGCGCGAGCTTGGATTGGGAAAATGACTGTAAATCCTTCAATAGCAAAGCGTAGCGCCGCTCGTTTGGCGGCGGTTCAGGCGCTTTATCAAATGGAAATGACCGGCGTTAACGGTGAGCAGGCTTTGCTGGATTCAAAGTCCCGCCGGGCCGAGGAACCACGAGGCCGCATGGCGGAACCCGATACGTCGCTGTTGGGGCAGATTGTGCGCGGCGTGTCGGCCGACACCGCCAAGCTGGACTCTCCCATTGGCGATGCTTTGACCGGTGATTGGACGGTCGAGCGGCTGGAATCTGTTTTGCGCGCTATTTTGCGAGCAGGGGCTTGGGAGTTGGTGTCTCGGCCACAGACACCGGCACGCGTCTGCATTTCGGAATGGGTCGATGTGGCTCATGCCTTTTATTCAGGGCCGGAGCCGGGACTGGTGAATGCGGTTTTAGACCGTATGGCCCAGACTTTGCGCTCGGAGGAGTTGGGCAAGGGGGGCTGAGTCCATGTCCATTGCCGCCAACGCTCCCGACGAATTCGGACTCATCGCCGAGTTGTTCGCGCCGTTGGCGGCACGATTCCCCGGCGCTTTGGGGTTGACCGACGATGCGGCCTTTCTTCCTGCGACACCTGGCTTTGATCTGGTCGCCACCATGGATGCCATGGTGGCTGGAATCCATTTCCTCCCCGATGATCCCCCGGATCTGATCGCCCGCAAATTGGTCCGGGTCAATTTGTCCGATCTGGCGGCCAAAGGGGCGCGGCCAACCTATGTGATGTTGGCCGCCGCCTTCCCCATTGGGACGACGGGTGAATGGTTGCGTCGGTTCGGCCTTGGCCTGAAACAGGATCTGGA
>JAYTWE010000227.1:0-1889 GCA_043744055.1 Magnetospirillum sp. | reverse complement strand
GCGCCGTCCAGGCGGATGGCGCTGCCGTTGAGCATGGGATTGTCCAAGATGGCGAGAACCATCTTGGCGAATTCCTCAGGCCGTCCCAGGCGATGCGGGAACAAGGTGGAGGCCACCAACCCATCCATGACCTCATCGGGCATGCCCGCCAGCATGGGGGTCTCCATATAGCCCGGGGCCACCGCCATCACCCGGATACCCAAAGGGGCCAATTCGCGGGCGGCTGGCAAAGATAAAGCCGCCACGCCGCCTTTAGACGAGGCATAGGCGCATTGACCGATCTGCCCGTCCCAAGCGGCAATGGAAGCGGTGTTGACGATCACGCCGCGCTCGCCACCCTCCAGCGGTTCCAGCCCTGCCATATCCGCCGCCGCCAAGCGCATGACGTTGAACGTTCCCACCAGATTGACCTGAATGACGCGGGCGAAGGTTTCCAGCGGCATGGGGCCTTTGCGGCCGACCACCTTGCCCGGCGTCACCACTCCGGCACAGCTGACCGCGATCCGGGCAGGGCCGTGAGCATCACGAGCCTTGGCCAAGGCCGCCAGGGTGGAAGCCTCGTCGGTAACGTCGCACTGGGCGAAAAGACCGCCGATTTCCTTGGCGGTGGCTTCTGCCTTGGCGGCGTCAATGTCGAACACCGCCACCCTCACGCCCTGCGCCGCCAGAGCACGGGCAGTGGCCTGTCCCAGGCCGGACCCCGCCCCGGTGACGATAGCGGCTAAACCATTGAGGTTCATGTGTCTCTCTCCCCTTAAAACACCAAATCGCCACAGGCGGGAACCGCATCGAAGACCGCTCGGACCTCGACATTGCTGCCCGCGTCACGCCATTGCGGCTTGTTGTCGCGGTCGATCAGCAAAGCGCGGACGCCTTCGACGAAGTCATGGGCCGGAGCCAAAGCCATGGCGAGGCGAAATTCCATGACCATGCATTGGTCGAAACTCATGCTGCGGCCACGTTGAATCATCTCGAAGCTGACCGCCACCAGATGAGGCGATTTCTTACGGATGATCGCCAGGGTCTCGGCGGCAAAGGGATCGGTCTCGGCCTCCAGCGCCGTGAAGACCTCGGCCAGACTCTCCTTGCCGAAACAACGGTCGATCAATGCTCGTTGTCCATCCAGGGGGGCCGGACCGGTATCGGAGGCGAAGCCGGTCAAAGTCGCTTCGATTTCAGCGCTATCGCGGGCTTCCGATAGGGCTTCGCGCAGAGCAGGAAGCCGCTCGCTGTCCACGTAATGGGTGGCGACGCCCACATGCAAGGTGTCAGCCGGTCCCAGCCGCGCCCCGGTCAGGCCAAGATACTGGCCGATGGCTCCCGGCAAATGGGGCAGAAAGTAGCTGCCGCCCACATCGGGGAAAAAGCCAATTCCAGTCTCGGGCATGGCGAACAGAGTCCGTTCGGTAGCGATGCGGTATTTGCCGTGGACCGAAACCCCCACGCCACCGCCCATGACGATACCGTCCAAAAAGGCCAGATAGGGCTTCGGCATGGTCTTGATGCGGCGGTTCAGGCGGTATTCATCGCGGTAGAACGCGGCGGCGAACTCCAAATCGCTAGCCTTACAGGCTTCATAAAGCTGCTTGATATCGCCACCAGCACAAAATGCCTTTTCGCCCGCGCCCTCGATCACCACGGCGGCGATGCTGTCATCCTTGGCCCAAGCATCCAGTTGCGGGTGCATGAGATGGACCTGATCCAGTGTCAGGGCGTTCAACGCCTTGGGGCGGTCCAGCACGATGCGGCCCAAAGCGCCGGTACGTTCAAAGTGAATTTCAGTCGTCATGTCTTTTCCTTTGTCCTCAGGCACCGGCGCCTTAGAGTGCGTTGACATTCAGCACTTCTCCCTCCCCCAGCTTTGCTGGGGGAGGGTTGGGGAGGGGGTG
>JAYTWE010000226.1:0-4525 GCA_043744055.1 Magnetospirillum sp. | reverse complement strand
TGCGTTGATATTTTGCACTTCCCCCTCCCGGCCTCCCCCCGGCAAGCCGAGGGGAGGGGAAAAGGCCTCCATAGCCTGAATGTCAACGCGGCCTAGAGCGAGAACGGGCTTTTCCGAAAAGAATAAAGCCGCCTCCCTGGGACAGGAGGCGGCTTATGCGCGGATTACGAAGGTTGGGCGCAATCCGGCGAGAACTCTCAGACCAGGCTAACCGTGGGGAGACCGGCATCACGCCAGGCATTCAGCCCCCCCTTGAGATGAATAGCCCATCCCTGTCCGCTGGAAATCAGCTTGCGCGCCACGGCGGCCGACCTTACCCCGCCCAAGCACGAGATGACGACCTTCTGACCGGGGAAACTGGGCCAAGTCTCCACCTCGAAATCACTCATGGGAGAGAGGACCGAGCCTTCGATATGGGCTTCGGCGTATTCCTCATCTTCACGAACATCCACCAGAACCGCCTCGCCGGACTCCAACATGGCCTTGACAGTCTCAGGGTCCAACTCGATCAAACCGACGTCCGAAACACTCATGGCAGGGTCCCTTGTCCGAGGGGATTTTAACATCTTCCCCTGTGATACAGCATCGACAGGAACAATTCAACATTTTTCATCGTCAGTTAATGTCATTCCGTAAATATTAAACAATATTTTTGTGTTTATTATGGGCGCATTGACGCGGGCTTGCCTCCCAACATAATCTCCCGCTGCCATGCGCAACCGATTTTCCATCCTCATTCTTCTGGCGCTGACCACCGCCTTGCCCGTTGCCGCCCAAGATTTCGGGCGGCCCTTGGCGCAGGTGGCCTTGCAGCCCTTGCCCGAAACAGAGACTCCCGATATCGAGGCCCTGCTGAGGGCCAATTGGCGGGCCTATTACAATGGGTCTGGTGACTTCGCCTTCTTCCGCGATCAGGTTCGCGCTGGCCGCATTGACCTGAATGAAGACGGACAAGCCGAACTGATGATCTTGATTGATTCACCAGCCTGGATCTCGGATAAGGGGCAGCCCTTGCTGGTGGCCCGATGGACCAACCATGGCTGGGCGGTGATCGGATGGAGCTTTGGCGATTCCGATGGTGTCTTTGTGACATCACAACGGTCCGATGGCTGGGCCTCTATCGAAACGCCTTCGCAGTGGCTGCGCTGGAATGGAAGCGGCTATCGCCCGACAGACCGCCCCAAGCGTTGATTTCCCCGCCGAGCGCTCGACGGGTATCCCGGCCTCAGCCGAAGCCAGCCTTGACCAAAAGCTGGTGAAAGTCACGCAACGCCTTTTGTGCCCGCAACGGATCAGTAAATCCATCGATGAAATGAGCATCGAAATTGGGCTGACGCAACAAGGCCAGAATGCGCTGGCGGGCACGGGTCATGGCTTTACCCTCGGGCAGAACTCCGGCTCCGCAGAACTGCACCAGCCGCACGGCGCGATCCCGTAGCGGCGAATCTTGATGGTCGAGTTTCTCGACGATCTGCTCGTCGATCAGATAGCGTTCCAGCACGCCGTCAATGAAGTCGGCGGCATATTTCTTGATCTCGTCCGGGAAAGTGGACGCCATCACGGCATGATGAGCATTGGTGGCCCGAGTCATCCGCTCCTTGGGCGGCAAAGTGCGTTCACAAAATTCCGAGATGCTCCTGGCGCGATAGACCATGCCCAGCAGATCCTTGATGGTCTCGCCATGCTCCTCGCCATAGGGAGTGCTGAACATGTCGCACAAATAGATCAGACCATAAGCGCGATCAGGCAAAATACGGAATAGGCTCTCCAGCGCCGCCTTGCGTCCGGCGGAACCGCCTTGTTCCACCAAGCGGGTGTAGCGGGTGGTCAGCGCCTCGGCGGTTTCGGCCCCGCTGGCGAAGCCGATGGGCGTCAGAGTCCGCATCATCAGCCGCTTGAACTCTTCGCCTTCCTTATCGGGTTCGGTGCGGTTGAGCGGATTGGGAGAACGGATCTGCCGATGCGCCCGATCCAACAGACAAGCCCGGCTGATGGGTAATTTATTTTCGGCGAACAGGCGATTCAACACCTCGGCGGATTCACCCGCATCGGTTTTCTGCACGACCATCTTGCCGGCGGCCAGATCGAACATGGTGATAATGGCGGCGGCCAATCCCGGCTGCCAGCCCAAGACGTCTTGAACCACGTTGGAGCCGAGCACGTCGGCGATGACGCCGTCGAGCATCTCCAAGGCGCGGGGTTCACTGTCGGCCACGGCCAGATTGCACAGACGTTCCAGCTTGCCGACCCAATTGCGCACATTCATCAGGTCGCGTGACAGCACCACCATGGCCAGGTAATCACGATCCTCGGCCTCGCCCATGGCGGCGATCTTGGCCATCATCTCGCTGAAAGTGCCATCCAGCTTCGGCAGTTTCAGGCTTTCCACCCGCCGGGCGCGGGCCGAGATATCGTCGATGGTCTTGAAGATTTCCTGACCACGGCTTTTGGAATCCTGCTCGCCATCCTTGGTCTGTAACTGAGCAACGCGATCCACCGCCGATGGGACAAGAGAGTCCTTCTCCTGAAGGCGCTTCAGCTCCTTGTAGGAGTGCATCAGTTCCGTGGGCGTCAGGAATTGCTTGTCGAGATAACTGCGAAAGACCCGGTTGACCACATTACGGGAACTGGTCCCCAAGAATTCGTCAGGGGTCTCGCACTTTTCATCGGGAACGGAATCAATGGGAGTAATGCGGATCGGCCCGTCATCCTTGACGGTTCTGGTCTCGCAGAAAATCTCTGACTCGACCATGGTCCCATCGCCGCGCAGCCAATTGCGGACGACCTTGGCGCCTTCGCACGCCTTATTTGCAAGAAGCTTCTTGGCGAGACTCCGTGCCTCGTCTTCCTTATAGACAATGGTCTCGGTGGCCCATCGACCATCCTTGGAGACTTGTATTTCAAAACTCGCACGATCCGCGACCATTCTGGTCCTGCCCTGCTCAATCTCTAGTTTCCACGCCCCATTTTCCAGCCATGGGGACCTGTTTAGAAATACTCGGGAATGATACAAGTTGTCACGGATTTCTTCGTATATGTGATCTGTTGCGCAAGACGCAAGGAAGGTGGAGAATCCCCACTGATTGGCTCGATGAGGGGGGACCTTGATGGCGAATAAGATATCATTCATTAAAGCTGCCGGATGGACCCGACTGGGATTGGCCGGGGCTATGGCCGCCATGTTCTCCACCCCCATGCTGTGGGCCTTCGGTAGTTTCGGAGCCACGGACGAAGCCATCCACCGCGCCATCATCTTCGGCCTATCGGGTTTATGGTTCTTTGTGGCCACCGGCTACCTGATCGGCTGGGCCTTGCAGGGCTTCATCATCCGCCAAAAGGTCTCGGAGGAAGAGTCCGACGAAACCATGGGCAGCGGCGGCGGACATCGCCCGCCCAGCCCGCCTCCTGGTCCGCCGCCGGGCCGCGGCGCACCGCCCTCCAGATCCGGTTCCCATTGACGTGAGCGGCGGGGGAAAGACCCAAGACATCGAAGCCCTGGCGGCTCGGTGCGAGACCCTCTATCGCTCGGGGCAACTGGCCCAAGCCGAATCCGCCTGCCGCCGCCTTGCCGAGGCCCTGCCCGGCAATCCCATGGCTCATTACAATCTGTCCCGCGTACTGAAGGACCGGGGTAAGCGGGATGCGGCCGCAATCGCGCTTCGTAAGGCCCTTGATCTCGCTCCGGCCATGGTGGAGGGCTGGCTCAACCTTGGAACCCTGCTGGGTGAAGCCGGGAAATGGGCCGAGGCGGCCGACGCCTTTGAACACGGCCTTGCCGCCAAACCGGATTCCTGGCAATTGCTGAGCAGTCTGGGCCGGGTCCGCATCACTCAAGGCCGCCGCAAGGAGGCCGAAGACCTGCTGCGCCGCTCCCTGACCCTGGCTCCCGATGCGCCTCCGACTCTGACCAATCTGGGCAATCTGCTGTCGGACCATGGATCGCTGGCCGAAGCGATACAGCTGTTCGAGCGCAGCCTTGCCCTGGCCCCCACCATGTCGGAAACCTTGATGGGAGTGGGCAACGCCCTCCGCAAAATTGGTGAAATGGGCCGCGCCATTGGCTTTTACCAACGCGCCGCCGCCGCACGCCCCGCCGACCTTGCCATTCAGGCAAGGCTGACCGAAGCCCGGCTGGGAGTTTGCGACTGGCGCTATATTCCTCAGATGCGCACGGCCCTGATCGAACCGGCATTGAAGAGCCCCGGAGCGGTCGGCCCCATGATGGCCTTGACCCTTCCCTTGCAGCTTTCCCCCAAGGAGCTTCATATCTTCGCCCGCCAGCGGGCCGAAGCCGTGGCCGCCGAAGTCGCTCCCTTACAATCCACCGTCAAGCCCGCAAAACCGGGAAAGCGCGACCGCCTGACCATCGGCTATATGTCCGGCGACTTTCACGACCACCCCACCACCCATCTGATGCGCGGCATGTTTCCCGCCCATGACCGCGACCGGTTCAAAGTGGTGACCCTGGCCCTGGAGCCCGATGACGGCAGCGACTACCGCCGTTTCGTGCGCGATCACAGCGACC
>JAYTWE010000225.1:0-6901 GCA_043744055.1 Magnetospirillum sp. | reverse complement strand
CGAGAATCTGAGATTCTGGGCTCATCTCCACGACCCCCATGCCGGTCGCGCCGCTCAGGCGGTCGAGGTTGCGCTGGAGAGGTTCGGCCTGTCTCATCTGGCCAGCATTCCGGGCAAGATGCTGTCGGCGGGTCAAAAACGCCGCACCAATCTGGCCCGGCTGCTGGCGGCGCCCAGTCCGCTCTGGTTGCTGGACGAACCCACCACCGCCCTGGACAAAGCCTCGATCAAGGCGCTGGAGACCGTATTGGCCGAGCACCGCGCCAGTGGCGGCATGGTGGTCCTGTCCACCCATTCCGAGATCAATCTTCCCGGTGCAATCGAAATGCAGTTGGACGACTTCGCCATGGCCGAGGAGGCTTATTAATGAACCGCTTCCTCGAAGTGGTCCGCCGCGATCTGCGTCTGGCCCTACGCCAAGGCTCGGACAGTGTCATGGTGGTCACCTTCTTTGTCTTGACCGTGGTGCTGTTTCCCTTTGGCATCGGCCCCGAGGTCAATGTGTTGGAGCGCGTCTCGGCCGGAGTCTTGATGGTCACCGCCCTGCTGGCCTCCATGCTGTCGCTGGACCGGTTGTTCCAAGCTGATTACGAGGATGGTTCGCTGGAACTGCTGGTCCTTACCCCCGCCCCCCTGAGCGTGGTGGTGGCGGCCAAGATGCTGGCCCATTGGCTGACCACCGGATTGCCGTTGATGGTGGCCGCGCCGGTGCTTGCCGTATTGCTGCACATGCAGCCCGAAGGCTTTCCCACCTTGCTGGCGGCCATGGCGCTGGGGACGCCCACCTTGTCCCTGATCGGCGGCATCGGAGCCGCCCTGGTGCTAGGAGCGCGACGCGGCGGCGTGCTGTTATCGCTGCTGATCCTGCCGCTTTACGTGCCGGTCCTGATCTTTGGCGTCGGCGCCATCGACGCCTCGGTTCAGGGCATGTCGGCCAGGCCTCACCTGCTGATCATGTCCGGCATCTTGGTGGTGGCCTTGGTGCTCGCCCCCTGGGCCAGCTCGGCAGCCCTGCGCCAAGCGCTGGAGTAGGGAACCTCACCCCACCACGTAGCTGAGCTTCACCACTCCATTGGGAAAGGTCTTCGCCGCCAGCAGAGTCAAGCGTGAGCTTTGGTCCGAGTGCTCGAACAAAGGCTTGCCGTCACCCAGCAGAACCGGCATCACGAACAGGTCGAAATGGTCGATGACGCCCAGATCGAGAAAGGCCCGAATGGCCTTGGCCCCACCCGCCACCCAGACATCACCGGTCTTTGCCCCGCGCAGCTCGTCCACCAGATGGCTCAGATCGCCCACCCAGGGCTCCACATTATCAGGAGCGGTCTCCATGCTGCGCGAGGTCACCACGATGCAGCGGGTGTCGCCGTGGGGCCAGTGGCCCATGGCGTGGAGATGATCGAACGTGGTCCGTCCCATAACCATCGTCCCGATATGGCTTATAAAGTCGTCGAAGCCGTAATCCACCGCATCGAAGGGTTCCAGCCAGGCGATGGACCCATCCGGCGTCGCCATATAGCCGTCCAGGCTGGCGGCGATATAAACGCGGAAACCGGCCAAGGGCCTATTCCGCCGCCTTGGGGAGATACTTGGAAATATCCACCTCGTCCACTTGATCGGGGCGCAGATATTTCTCGGCGTAATCCTTCCAGATGCCCGACGTCAGGAACAGCTGCCACAATTCGGGATCAATATGCTGATCCTTGACCATGAAGGACATGATCTTGAGGCATTCCGACAGGGTCTTGGGCTTCTTATAGGGACGATCAGCGGCAGTCAAAGCCTCGAAAATATCGGCGATGGCCATCATGCGGGCGGGCAGCGACATCTCGTCTTTCTTCAGGCCCTTGGGATAGCCGGTCCCATCCATCTTTTCATGATGACCGCCCGCCCATTCCGCCACGCGCGACAGATTCTTGGGGAAAGGAAGGGCCTTCAGCATGAAGATGGTCTGAACAATATGGTCGTTGATCTTGAAACGGTCCTCGTTGGTCAGAGTCCCGCGCCCAATGCACAGATTATAAATCTCGCCCAGATTATAGCGGTTCTCCAGCGGCTTCATCTTGAAGCCTTCGGCCTCGTAACGGCTTATATCCACGTTGATCTCGTGGGGGATCACATGCCACGCCTTATCGGAGAGCACAGATTCCACCACCGGCGGCTTGGGCTCGTCGGGGTTGCGCCGCCGCATCTCATCAATGGACAGACCCAAAGTGTCGTCGATGGTCCGGGTCCAGGTCCGCTCGGCGATGGATTTCAGCCGGTCGATCTTTTCCGGGGCCATGAACTCGCCGCCCACATTGGATTCGGCGACGAAGGCGTATTCCTCGTCCAACTGAGCCAGGGTTTCGTCCATGCGAGTCTTCAGCGCCTCGGCATCTTCTTCCCCGGACAACAACCCTTCCAGATAAAGGATCACCGCGTCGCGCTTCAACACCTCGAACCGCATCCGAACCTCATGAATGCGGTTGTAGATGGTCTCCAGCTTGGTAGCCTTATCGACGATGTATTCCGGCGTGGTGACCTTGCCGCAGTCGTGCAGACCGGCCGATACCTCCAACTCGTACCACTCATCCTCGGTCAGGCTGAAATCGGCGAAGGGGCCTTCGGTCTGCTCGCACGCCGCCTGGGCCATCATGAAGGTCACGGCGGGAACCCGGTGGCAGTGACCGCCGGTATAGGGGCTTTTGGCGTCGATAGAACCCGCGATCACTTGAATGAAGCTTTTGAACAGGTTCTTCTGGGCTTCGATCAGGCGCTGATTGTCCAGCGCCACCGCCGCCTGACTGGCCAGGGCCTCGATCAGCGGGGTTATATCGGGTCCGAACACGACGATCCGGTTGCGGCGATCCCGGGCGTTAATCAGCTGCAAGACGCCGATCACCTCGCCCTCGTAATTCTTCAGGGGCACCGTCAAGAAGGATTTAGAGCGGTAGCCGGTCTTCTCGTCGAAGGCCTTGGTGCCGGAAAAATCGAACTTATCCACATCATAGGCATCGGCGATGTTGATGGTGGTTCCGCTCAGGGCGCAATGGCTGGAGACGTTTTTGTGATTGGGATTTCCCTGATCGTCGTGAAGCCGCAAGGGCGGAAACGGGATCGGCTTGTCGGTGGTCCCGCCCATGGCGATGTTCAAAGTGTCGTTCAGCATGATCTCGAAGCGCAGACCATCCTTGGCATCGGTCACCAGATAGAGCGTGCCGCCATCGGCGTTGCACATGCTCTTGGCGCCATGGAGGATTTTCTCCATCAGGCGGTCATGGTTACGCTCCGCGGACAGGGCAATGCCCAGCTCGATCAAGGTCCGGTAGCGTTCTTCCTTCTGAAGCACGGCCATGAAGGACTCTCTATCTCTTTCGTTCTATCCAAAGCACCGTACAGCGAAATCGCAACCTCGTGAAGTCAGTCCTACACCTTATATTTTATTATAACCCCATCGCGATCTTGACGACACCGTGCGTTCGTATTCCCTTGTGGGCGTGATTATGGAGAGCTCCTGATGCCCTACGCCTCGCTGCGCGACTTCATGGCCCGACTGGAAAAATCCGGCAAGCTGAAGCGGGTCTCCGCTCCGGTCTCGGCGCATCTGGAAATGACCGAGATCCAGACCCGGCTGCTGGCCGAGGGTGGACCGGCGGTCCTGTTTGAAAATGTCATCCGCCCGGACGGCACCAAATATTCCATGCCGGTGCTGGTCAATCTGTTCGGCACGGTAGAGCGGGTCGCCTGGGGCATGGACCGCGAGCCCCATCAGCTGCGTGACGTGGGCGAGACCCTGGCCTTTTTAAAGCAACCCGAACCGCCGGGCGGCTGGCGTGAAGCCCTTGATCTCCTCCCCTTGGCCAAAACCGTCATGGCCATGCGGCCCAAAACGGTAAGTAACGCGCCTTGTCAGCAGGTGGTCCTGACCGGCGATCAGATCGACCTGTCACAGCTTCCCATCCAAGGCTGCTGGCCCGGCGAACCAGCACCTCTCATCACCTGGCCCCTGGTCGTAACCCAAGGCCCCAACACCAAGGATGATAAGCGCGACGGCTTCAATCTGGGCATCTACCGCATGCAGGTGACCGGGCGCAACACCACCTTGATGCGCTGGCTGAAGCATCGCGGCGGCGCCCAGCATTTCCAGCGGTGGAGCGCGGCGAAGAAAGAGCCAATGCCCGCCGCCGTGGTCATTGGAGCCGACCCCGGCACCATCATCGCCGCCGTGACTCCGGTCCCCGAGACCTTGTCCGAATATCAGTTCGCCGGTCTGCTGCGCGGTCGCAAGGTCGAGCTGGTCGATTGCAAGACCATTCCGCTGAAAGTCCCAGCCGAAGCCGAGATCATCTTAGAAGGCCATGTCATGCTGGACGAATTCGGCGATGAAGGCCCCTATGGCGATCACACTGGCTATTACAATTCGGTGGAGAAGTTCCCGGTCTTTCGCATCAGCGCCATCACCATGCGCAAGGACCCCATCTATCTGTCCACCTTCACCGGACGGCCGCCGGACGAGCCCAGCGTCCTGGGCGAGGCGCTGAACGAGGTCTTCATCCCCCTGCTGGCCCAGCAATTCCCTGAAATCGTCGATTTCTGGCTGCCGCCCGAAGGCTGCTCCTATCGCATCGCCGTGGTCAGTATGAAGAAAGCCTATCCCGGCCACGCCAAACGGGTGATGTTCGGGGTCTGGAGCTTCTTGAAGCAGTTCATGTACACCAAATTCGTCATCGTCGTGGATGACGACATCAATGCGCGTGACTGGAAGGATGTCATGTGGGCCATCTCCACCCGCATGGACCCGGCCCGCGACATCACGGTGATCGAGGGCACCCCCATCGACTATCTGGACTTCGCCAGCCCGGAATCAGGCCTTGGCGGCAAATTGGGCATGGACGCCACCAACAAATGGCCCCCCGAAACCCATCGGGAATGGGGCGAAAAAATCCGCATGAGTGATGACGTCATCACCACAGTGACCGAACGCTGGGCCGAATTCGGTCTGCCGGGATCTGGCAAACCCATCTGGCGGTAGCATCTACTTCGCCAGCTCCGCTCCCCCAACCCCGCAAAACCTTGTCCCAACGATATACCCTGTCGCCACGAAAACTCGAAAGACCGAAGGGCTCTGCCCTTCACCCGCAAGGGACACGGTCCCTTGACCCCATTCCTAATATACCAGCGGGATCAAAGGGCCTCGGCCCTTTGCGGGCGTGGGCGGAGCCCATATTTTTTCCCGAGGAGTTTTCGGGTTCTCAAGGCGACGGGGTATACAACAACAAAACACCCGTCATCGCTGCCGATGACGGGTGAAATGTTTCCGCTTCAAACAGAGGGATAAACCGCCCCCCGCCTTAGCCGATCAGTGAATGTCTTTCCAGATCTGACGCTTCAACGCGAACAGCATCGCGGTGAGCAGACCCAGGAAGATCATGACCTTGGCACCCAGGCTCTTACGAGCGTCAAGTTCGGGCTCGGCAGCCCAATTCAGGAACGTGACCACGTCATAAGCGATCTGCTCCTTGGTGGCCTTGGTGCCGTCGGTATAGGTGACGACATCATCATTGACCACCTGGGGCATGCTGATGGCATTGCCGGGGAAGTAATGGTTAAAGGACTTGCCTTCCGGGATGGGATGACCTTCCGGGGCGGCGTCTTCATAGCCCAGCATCAGCGAGTAGACATAATAGGGGCCGCTGACCCGAGCCTTGTTCATCAACGACAGATCCGGGGGCAGAGCGCCGCCATTGGCAGCGGCTGCCGCCTTGTCGTTGGGAAACGGAGAGACGAACCGGTCCGACGGACGAGCGGGGCGGTTGACCACCACACCCTCGTCATTGGGTTCGGCAGCCACTTCCTTCTCGGCGGCGAAGGTCTTGATCTCGTCATCGGTGAAGCCGAGATCAGCCAGATTGCGATACGCCACCAGCTTCATGGAATGGCAGGCGGAGCAAACGTCGTGATAGACCTGCCAGCCCCGCTTGAGGGCCGCCTTGTCGTGACGTCCGAACACGCCCTCCCAGGAAAACGCCACGGCCGGCGTCTTCAGGGCGGGACCGCCACCGGCATTGGCCTGAGCCGAGCCGGAGAAGCCAGCCAGACCGACCAGGATCATCAGACCCAGGGCGGCACCCTTAACCACCGGCGAAGCGATGGAGGTGGGCAGAGCCTTAGGCTTCTCGATCTTGGCCAGCAAGGGTAGGATCACCAGGAAGTGGCCGAAATAGTAAGCGGTGCAGAACTGACCGACCATAATCAGAATGCCGTCCGCCGGCTTACCGCCCACATAGCCCAGAACCAGACAATCCACCAAGAACAGCCAGAAGAACTGGCGATACAGGGGACGGAACTTGGCCGAACGAACCTTGGACGCATCCAGCCAGGGCAGAGCGAACAGGATCAAGATGGCCGAGAACATGGCCAGCACGCCCTGCAACTTCGCCGGGATGATCCAGATGTCCATGGTGAAGGCGCGCAGGATCGCATAGAACGGCAGATAGTACCATTCCGGGACGATGTGCGGCGGAGTCACCATGGGGTTCGCCGGAATATAGTTATCCGGCTCGCCGAAGAAGTTGGGCGCCCAGAACACGAAGGCCATATAGACCATCATGAACAGGCCGACGCCGAACAGGTCCTTGATCGTGTAGTAGGGGTGGAACGGGATGGAATCCTGCGGCCCCTTCATGTCGATACCCAACGGGTTGTTGGACTTGACGGTATGCAGAGCCCAGACATGGATCACGACCAGCCCCACGATGACGAAGGGCAACAGGAAGTGAAGGGCGAAGAACCGGTTCAAGGTGGGGTTGTCCACCGAGAAGCCGCCCCACAGCAAGGTGACGATGAACTCGCCGACCACGGGGAAGGCCGAGAACAGGTTGGTGATGACCGTGGCGCCCCAGAAGCTCATCTGGCCCCACGG
>JAYTWE010000224.1:0-4344 GCA_043744055.1 Magnetospirillum sp. | reverse complement strand
CGACGTAGGCCATGCCGCTCTCCACTATCCTTTTATGACCGCCGAGGCGGGGATTCGGCGAGAGCGATACCACAGCGCCTTCGCTGGCTCAACCCTGCTCCCTAAAGGGACATCACGGAGCCGGGCTCCGCAATTTGACCGGAGCCCGGCGGCTGCGGCGCGCCATCAGGTTGAGAGCCTCGATTCCCAACGAGAACCCCATGGCAAAATACAGATATCCCTTCGGCACATGGAATCCAGTTCCCTCGGCCACCAGAGTCACGCCTACCAGCATCAAAAAGGACAAGGCCAACATTTTGATGGTGGGGTGACGGTCGATCAGCGCAGAAAGAGGATTGGCCGCCAGAACCATGACGCCGGAGGCAAGAATTACGGCTGCGACCATGACCCAAAGATTATTGGCCATACCCACGGCGGTAATCACCGAATCCAATGAGAACACCATATCAAGGATCGCAATCTGGGCGATAACCGTGCCTATGGCAGCCTGGGTCACCTGGGCCGTGCCGGGCTCTGCGGTCTCGACCGTTCCATCGCTCCCGTCACCCTCCAGGCTCCCATGAATTTCATGGGTTGCCTTGGCCATCAGAAAGACGCCGCCACCGATCATGATGATATCGCGCCAACTGACCGGATGGTCCCAAACCACAAAAACCGGGTCCACCAGACCCGCGACCCAGCTGATAGAGCCCAGCAGCGCGATACGGGTCACCAAGGCGAAGATCAGACCGAGACGCCGCCCCAAGGGGCGTATGGGTTCCGGCAGCCGATTGGAAACAATGGCCAAATACACCAAATTATCCACGCCAAGAACGATTTCCAGCACCGATAAGGTTGCCAGACTGAGCCAAATATCCGGGTCGGAAAGCCATTCCATGGTGCAGATCCTTGGTCGTTGACGGCCAATCGGGGTGCCCTCGACGGACACAAAGGCGAATGTAAGCCAATTTTTTTCATATTCCAGCCCGGAATGGGCGTTTAATCCTTATCTTGCCGGACACGGCGCCGGTTGCGGTTGCCTATGCGACGGCTTGCCGATACGATCTAACTCCTGTGATTTATCAAAACCCCGGAATGTTCCGGGAGGGGAGATGGTGAGTAACCAGCAGAGTTCAACCGAGACCGATCCCGAGGCCAAGCAGCCTGATGGGGGTCATGGTCAATCCGCCTCAGCCGACAAGGCCGATGGCGTTCCAGTGTTTCCTTGCGCCCCGGAAGACGCCATGCCGCGTCTGGTCGAGGCCGAAGCCCGCCTGAACAGCCTGGCCGCCAGCCTTCCCGGCTTTATATTCCAACGAACCATGACCGCCGATGGAACCATCGCCTATCCCTGGATCAGCGACAGCGTCATGCCGTTGCTGGGCTTTCCCGCCATGGCCATGGGGGTCAATTCCAAGGGCAGCCTTCATGTGATCCACTGGGCGGATCGCGACAGCCATCTGGAAGAAATCTTGCGCTCGGCTAAGACGCTGAGTCCCTGTCGTGACGAATTCCGCGCCATCACAGCCACCGGTGAAGTCCGCTGGCTGCGGGGAGAATCCCAACCCCGCCGCCTCCTGAACGGACAGGTGATCTGGGACGGCGTTGTCGTGGATGTCACCCATGGCCGCCGGGCTGAATTGCGCCTGGATATGTTGATGGACCATGCTGAAGATTCCATCTTGGTCCTCGATACCGATGGCCGCATCGACACGGTCAACGTCGCCGCTGAACGGTTATTCGGTCGCACAGCCGCCGAAATGGTCGGCCAGCCCTTCTCCATCATGTTGCCGCCAGAGCTTCGCCATGCCGAGATGCTGGACGCGCAAGAGAACTCCCCCACCTCGGTCATCGGCGGCGGTCCGCGCGAACTGACCGGCCTTCGCAAGGATGGAACCACTTTCGACCTGGAATTATCCACCAGCGAAGTGCGACTGGAAGGCCAGCGCTTATTCGTAGGGATCGGCCGTGACATCACCCACCGCCGCCAGACCGAAGCAGCGTTGCGCGAGACCGAGCAGCGGCTGCGGGCCATCGCCGCCAATATGCCGGGCATGGTGTTTCAACGTATTTTGCGCCCCGACGGCAGTCTGGAATTCTCGTATGTCAGCGAAGGCTGCCGCTCCATCTTGGGTATCAGTCCCGAGGAACTGATGGAGGAGCCGGGTCGTTTCCTCGCCATTCTTCCACCTGACGAACGACAGGGGTTTCTTGCCTCGTTGGGACGTTCGGCCCGGACCATGGAACCTTTCGACGAAGAAATGTCCGTGCGCGGTCCCGATGGTCGGCGCCGCTGGCTGCGGGGGCAATCGCGCCCCACTTTCCGCCCCGAAGGCGTGGTGGTGTGGGATGGCGTCATGCTCGATGTCACCGAACGCAAGACCGCCGAACAAAGATTATCCTTCCTGGCCTTCCACGACCCGCTGACCCGTCTGCCCAACCGCACCGCCTTTCTAGAACGCTTTGTCGCCGCCGCCGAAAATGCCCGGACACAGGCCAATCTTCTGGCCGTAGTCAGCATGGGGATCGACCGTTTGGGGATGATTAACGCCACCATGGGCCATGCCATCGGTGATCAAGTTCTGATGGCTACCGCAGACCTGATTCGCGCCGCCATCGGTGCCGCCGATGTCATGGCGCGGGCCTCTGGCGACTGTTTTCTCCTGCTCTTGACCGGCTTTGCCTCTAAACGTGACCTTCAAGACGCTCTGGACCGGTTGCATCACAGCGCCCAGGCGACCGTCAGCGTTGGTGGACAGGAATTCGATATTTCGACCGCCGTGGGTGTTTCTATCTTTCCGCGTGACGGAGAGGATGCCGAGACCCTTATCAAGAACGCCGACGCGGCCTTACAGCGGGCGAAGGCGCAAGGCCCCGCCACCCTGCAACTGTTCAACAAGGATATGAGCACCAGGGCTGCCAAGACCCTGTCGCTGCAAAACCGGTTGCGCCGTGCGGTGGATAACGGCGAACTCTCCGCTCATTACCAGCCCCAGGTGGATCTGGGCAGCGGCGAAATCATCGGTATGGAGGCGCTGGTCCGTTGGAACAGCCCGGAGCTGGGCATGGTTTCACCCGCCGACTTCATCCCGGTGGCCGAGGAATCCGGCCTGATCGACATCATCTGCGAATTCATGCTCGATGTTTGCACCCGGCAGAATAAAGACTGGCAGAATCAAGGCCTTCCAGCCATTCCCGTGGCGGTCAATGTCTCGGGCCGCCAATTCCAATATGCCCGCCGCCTGTTGTCCGCTTGCGAGCGGGTCTTGTCCACCACCGGGCTGGACAGCCGCTGGCTGGAGCTGGAGTTGACCGAAAGCTCCGCCATGCGTGATGCCGACAATGCCATCGCCGTGGTTCAGCAACTGAAGGAAATGGGGATCGGCTGCGCCATCGACGATTTCGGCACCGGCTATTCCTCGCTCTCGGTTCTGAAGCGGTTCCCCATTCAGAAGCTGAAAATCGACCGTTCTTTCGTCATGGATATCACCACCGATCCCAATGATGCGGCCATTGTCGACGCCATCGTCGCCATGGCCAAGGCGCTGAAGTTGAAAGTCGTGGCCGAAGGCGTCGAGAACCAAGAGCATCTGGACTTCCTGCGCGGCCTGGGGGCCGACCAGATTCAAGGCTATTTCTTCAGCCGCCCGTTGACTGCCGAAGCCATGGGTCAAATGCTGGCGGAGGGCCGCCGGATGAATTTAGCCCCCCTCCCTCCCCGGCGCATGGCGGCGGGCTGCTGATAAAATTCAGCGTTAATTCAATACGCTCATCTTATTTAGTTGATGCTTTCTCTTAACAGCCAACATTTGCAGTTGACTGGTTTAAGGGGTCGGGCATATTCGTTTGAATATTCCCAAAGATCGGACAACTGCGCGACATCCCCATGAGAGACCCTGCCGAAACCAGCCCCGCCGCCGCCACCGTCAAGCATTCCTATACGGTCCCCTGTACCAGCGCCTTTCGTGACGCCGTGGAAAAGCTGGCGGCGCTGCGCAAGGTCAATGTGGGCGATATCGCCCGCTCGGTCTTGCTGGTCATCGCCACCGAGATCATTTCCACCTTCCCCGATCCGGGTGAGCCTGCCCCGGAAGACCGCGAAACCGTCATTTTGAAATCTGGCCCGGCTCAAGGAAGGCCTTGGCGTCGCAAGCCTCGGCTCCAGGTGCGCATGGCGCCGGGCTATGAGATCGAGGTTATCCGCCGCGCCCTGGGGCTGGCCCTGTCCATGGAAAAAGGAGCGATCCGGGTTCGTCTGGAAGACCCTTCGGCCCCTCCTCCAGCAGAGCCTAAACCAGAACCGGCACCAACACCGCCTCCTCCACCAGCCGCCGAGTCCTTCCCCAAGGAAGAGCGCCGTCGCGG
>JAYTWE010000223.1:0-5199 GCA_043744055.1 Magnetospirillum sp. | reverse complement strand
CCAGGGCCTCCCCCCCTTTCGGCCCTGGGCGGGATCGAGACTTCCACCGCGCATGGATTGCCGTTTCCATTCGTGTAACGGACATACAGGCGCCTTACGAAGCCACATCTCAGAAGGAGATCCGCCATGTCCATTTCTTCCATCGGCCAGAAACAATCGCCGCAAGCCCTCCTCCTCTCCAGCCTACAGTCCAACGGCTTATCCTCGGACAAAGCCAGCAAGATCAGTTCGGAGATTGATTCGGCGGCCAAGTCCGCCATGTCCTCGGGCAGTTCCAGCCCCACCGATGTCCGCGCCGCCATCGAAACCAAGCTGAAGGAAGACATCGCGTCCGGTGAGATCAGCGAAAGCGATGCCGATACCATCCGTAAGACCCTCGACCAATTTGAGCAGCAAATGAAGAGCTCCGGTGGCCCGCCCGCCGGTGGTCCGCCTCCTGGTGGCGCCCCGCCGAGCGATGATGAAAGCAGCGATTCCTCCTCGGACTCATCCACCACGGTGAAAAGCACCAAGTCCTCGACCGTCAATGGAGTGACCACCACCGTCACCACCTATGATGATGACTCCACCAGCACCTCGGTCACCTATAACAGCACAGACACGTCATCGACCGAGACGCCAGCCGCCGAAAAATCAGTGACCGACACGCTGCAAGACCTGCTCAAAGCTTTGAGTAAAAATGCCAATTCCAATGACTCAGACACGAACAGCACAGCGGATTACCTGAAAAAAATGCTGAGTTCCGGCTTGGTCGATACCAAGGCCTGACCCGGCGATCTGTCATTAAAGTACAACCCCGGATCACGGCCACAGCGGATAGCATGACACCGCACACCGTCTGATCCGGGGATTTTCCATGTCACGCTCGCGCTTTATCCTGACCCTGATGGGAAGCGTCGGCCTTGCCGCCGCAGCCCATGCCGCCGAACCGCTTAAGGTTACCAAGGTGACCTTTACCGCCACTCCGGCCCCGATCAGCGATGTGGATATGGCCGTGGCGACATCCAAAAGCGCCGCCATCCTGACCCTTGCCGACGGCTCGACCCGAACCATTCCCTTCGCCCCCGACGTCATCTGGAATACCGGGGACCGCATCGGCGGACATCAGGTCGGCGTCGTGGTGGACAAGGCGGGTAAGCCCATGCTGCGCTCCGCTCCCAACAAACAAGGACAAATTGCCCAAGGCCCGTTTCTGTCGCCTGGCCAAGACGCCAACTCCTTATTGGTGGGAGCAGACGGCAAGCTGCGCCTTATCACTCATCTGGAATACGTCGCCGAAGCCCCCAATGCCGAAGACGGCAAGCCCCTGGTCAATACGTATGGTCTGCTGCCCGCCATGATGCATGTGACCGAGCTGGCCCAAGACCCGAAGACAGGAGCCTTACGCGCCATCAAGGTCAGCAATGTGGAAGCGGGCGGTATCGGCGGCATCTGGATTCCCTGCAACGGCTCCACCACGCCATGGAACACCCATCTGGGCAGCGAAGAATACGAGCCCAACGCCCGCTATTACGAAACTCGGCCGCTGGAGCCCATGAATCTCTATCTTGGAACGCCAGGCAAACTGGCACGTCAAGGCGGAGCCAATCCCTATGCCTACGGCCATCCCATCGAAATCAGCCTTGGCAAGGACGGTAAGGCCAAGGCGGTCAAACGTTATGCCATGGGCCGCATCGCTCTTGAGATGTTCGAGATCATGCCCGACCGCAAGACCGCCTATGCCGGTGATGATGGCCGCGACACCATGATGTTGATGTTTCTTGCCGATAAGGCTGGCAACCTCACCGCCGGGACCTTGTATGGGGCCAAGTGGGAACAGGTATCGGCAGCCGCTGGCGGTGCCGCCAACCTGTCCTGGATTCGCCTGGGCCACGCCACCGAGGCGGAGATCGCCGCCTTGATCGCCAAGCGCCTCTCCTTCTCCGACATATTCGAGGCGACCGAGTCCGAAGCCGTGGCCAAGGAAAAGGGCTTCACCCCCGTCTTCGTCTATCCTGGTTACGACCTGGAGGGCGGCAAACAACAGCTGGACTACCTGAAGGTCAAGCCAGGCATGGAAAAGGCGGCGGCCTTCCTCGAAACCCGGCGCTATGCCGCCATCCAAGGCGCCACCACCGAATTCACCAAGATGGAAGGCCTGACCTTGGACCCCAAGGGCAAGACCCTGTTCACCGCTATGTCTTATATTGAGCAAGGCATGCTGGACGGTAAAAACGACAAGCGCCCCACCGATCACATTCGGCTGGCGGGCGACCCCGCCGATCTGATCTGCGGCGCGGTCTATGCCACATCCCTGACAAGTGGGGTCAAGGACACCAGCGGCACCCCCATCGCCAGCGACTGGGTCGGCACCAGCGTCAAAGCCCTGGTCATGGGAGGCAAAAAACCCCAGGACCAAACCGCCTATGGCAAATTCGACAAATGCGATACGGATAAAGTGGCCAATCCCGACAACCTGTCATTCTCGCCCGCCATGCGCACCTTGTTCATCGGCGAGGATTCCGGCAATCATCTTAATAACTTCGTCTGGGCCTATGGCGTAGATGACGGCATGCTGACCCGTATTTTCTCGGCTCCGGCCGGGGCCGAAAATACCGGACTGCGCGTGGTGGACAATGCCAAGGGCCATGCCTATCTGCTGGGTAATATCCAGCATCCCGGCGCGGAGGAAGACATCTCGAAATATCCAGCCGAACTGCGGGGCAAAATCCGCACCATGGTCGATACTCGTGGCGCCACCGGCGTTCTGGCCGTACTTCCTGCTCTATCCCGATAACCGAATACTTCCAGCCTTACGAGACTGTTACGGCGGATAAGTTCAAGACGGACAAGCCATGGAATCGTTGGGCTCGGCATCCACGTTTTTGGAAACAAGGCGCAAGGCGGCGGAGCAGACATGGCTCTCTCCACAATCGACGGAGCAATTGCGGATATCGTCGATCAGGCTCAGGCACTCACCATACAGGCCGTTGTCGTAGAGGCGACGGGCCTCTGAAATCTGACTCAAGCATTTGTAGGAAGACCCGATCATAATCAGGCCGCCAATTGCTGTTGGGCATGGGCCAGACCGCTTTCAAAAAGCTGGTCCACCAAAATACGGGCAATTCCAGGCGTCAGAGAACCATCCAAGGCAAGAAGAACAGCAAGAGCCGAATCCCGCTCTTCGAAACGGTCCAATCCCATTTGCCGCGCAGCGGCAAGGGCGCCACCGATAATTGCGATAAGGGAGCCGTCCGTACCCATGGTTGACGTCCTCGATGAACCTGTTGCGACAAGACCATCATCTCGCCTCTGCGAAGATCAGGCCAGCCACGAACGGAAAGGACTTGTGAGCCTCTGTGACTAATGCATTAACAAAGCTTAATACTTAAGTGGAGCGGGATTAAGCGGAAGCCGGAGACACCGCGTCCAGCAGCATGGATTTGAACAGCATCAACAACCCTTGGTCGATATCGGGAGCCATTTGCGCAGTCATGAGACTCAACGCCTGCTCCGGTGCCATGGGCTCTTTGTAGACCCGGCGATCCGTCAGGGCGCTGAAGATATCGACGATGGACGCCATGCGCGCCAACTCATTCAACTGCCCGCCCTTCAGGCCATTGGGATACCCCGAACCATCCAGTTTCTCGTGATGCTGTTCGGCGATGGTCACCACCCCCTTGGGCAAAGTCTCGCATAGCCGCAGGTAATCAACGCTCTTCGGCACATGGCTGCGCATGACCTGTAGCTCCGAATCATCCAGACGACCGGGCTTATTCAAGACCTCGTGGGGGATTTTCATCTTGCCGATATCATGAACCAAGCCCCCGGAAGCCAGCAGATTCATGTCGTCGCCCTTCAGCCCGATCGTATGGCCAAACAGGGACAGCAAGGTCGCAACCCGCAGGGAATGAACGTAAGAGTAATTGTCGTGGCCCTTGACATTATCCAAGATGATCTTGAAATCATGATTGCTGACCGCATCCACCAAGGATGAACAGGCATCGGTGATCTCGCTATATTCAAGCGGCTCGCCACGGTCGATCAGATCGGAAATATTGTTGTAGTTATCCACCGTCCGCTGCAACGAATCCCGATATTGAGGCGCCAGAGTCTCCCACTTGGACTCCACCGCCTTATTGACCAAGCCAGAGATGGTCTTGATCAAGCTGCTGCGGCGATAAGGCTTTTCCAGGCAGGCATCGGTATCACGGGCCGTTTCCCCCAGATGCGCCAAAGAGCGATTCAGAGTCCGAATAATAGGAACGCCCGGCAGCAGTTTCCGGGCGGCCTTGATGGGATCTCCCCCCGACCGAGGCATGGCCATCTCGTCCAACAGCAACACACAGGGCGGTGTCTGGACCAAGGCCTCCATGGCGGTATCGAAATGAGAGAAATCAGCCACCTGATAGAACGAGGTCAGGGCCGTCGCCACCTGACGGCGGTGATCCGCATTGGCGTCGATCACCGCCACCAGAATTTTCCGTGATTGTGCCTTGGCGGCATCGGTCATGGCGATTTGGGCGCTCATGAAAAAACCATGAGATCGGACGCAATCGCAGCGGCATCATAGCATTTTTTTGACGTCGTTCCGCGGCGGCCAGTTGGATTTACGCTCATTACATCCGCCCCAACAGATATTAATCACCCCGGCATTCTGCCGAGCTGAAACAGCATTCCCCATACCGCGACGTATAGTGCGGTATGGCACCCGCCATATTCAATGCACGGATGATGACTAATGTTGTTGGATTGTTATGGCTATTTGGACTCGGACAACCGTGACGATAGATTGTCCCACAAAGCCCCATGAGCATGGGCGCATTCATCCCACTTACCGCAGGTCTGCATCCCGGCGCAGCGCCGCCCGCCGTTAATCATTGCCCCAGCTTGGAACAATGCGTCACCAAGCATCAGGGCTTTGATTTCCGGGATACGTTGATCCAGACAATCTTTATCACCGCTTGCCATAACCGCCTCGATATGTGGAGCACGGCAATCATGACACGCAGGAAGAGCATCCGCTATCGGGCGAAGGGCCTATGAAAAATAGAAGGATGAAAATGAAAAGCCCTCCCCGCAAGGGAAGGGCTTCATCACACACGATTCGGCGACGAACCGTTAGATCATCGTGCGTCAAATATGACGCACGATGATCTAACTTTATGTTTGCCCCTCTGCCTAAGCGCGGCCCTCCGGCCGCTTGGCCGCCGCCTCAAT
>JAYTWE010000222.1:0-5564 GCA_043744055.1 Magnetospirillum sp. | reverse complement strand
ATTGACACTGGGCATGTCCAGCCCGGATTCGATGATGTTGGTGGAGAGCAGAACGTCATATTTCTTCTCGCCGAAGGCCACCATGACCTCTTCCAGATCGGCGGGAGCCAATCTGCCATGGGCGACGGCGGTCTTGACCTCGGGGACCAGCTTTGCCAGCCGCTCGGCTACCTTGTCTATATCAGCCAAGCGTGGGCAGACATAGAACACCTGCCCACCACGATAGCGTTCGCGCAAGATGGCTTCGCGCAGCACCACCGGATCATAGGGAAGCACGAAGGTGCGCACCGCCAGCCGATCCACCGGCGGAGTGGCGATGATGCTCATCTCCTTGACCCCGGACAGCGCCATTTGCAGCGTGCGGGGGATGGGAGTGGCCGATAGAGTCAGCACATGGACATCGGCTTTCATCTGCTTCAGCCGCTCTTTATGGGCGACGCCGAAATGCTGTTCCTCGTCGATGATGAGCAAGCCGAGGCGCTTGAAGCTGGTCCCCTTGGCGAGAAGCGCATGGGTGCCGATCACGATATCCACCGAACCGTCAGCAGCGCCAGCCTTGACCTCGGACGCATGCTTGGCCGTCACCAGCCGCGATAATTGTTCAATCCGTACCGGCAGCTCCTTGAACCGCTCGGTGAAGGTTCGGAAATGCTGCCGAGCCAGCAGAGTGGTCGGAACCACCACCGCCACCTGCAAGCCTTGCAGGGCCGCCACAAAGGCGGTGCGCAAGGCGACCTCGGTCTTGCCGAACCCCACATCGCCGCAGATCAGCCGATCCATGGGCTTGCCCGAGGCCAGATCGGCGACACAATCTTCGATGGCGCGCATCTGGTCGTCAGTCTCGGCCCAGGGGAAGCGGGCGCAGAACTCGTCATAGAGCCCTTCGGCCGGGAGCAAGGTTTCGCCTTGACGCAACTGACGCTGGGCGGCAATGCCGATCAGCTGATCGGCGATGTCGCGGATACGTTTCTTCAGCTTGGCCTTACGGGCCTGCCAAGCGGTCCCCCCCAGCTTGTCCAGCGATACGCCGGACTGTTCCGAGCCGAAACGGGTCAGAACGTCGATATTTTCCACCGGGACGAACAGCTTGTCGCCACCGTCATAGAGCACCCGCAGACAGTCATGGGGCGCCCCCGCCACCTGAAGCGCCACCAGCCCGTCATAGCGGCCGATTCCGTGCTCCACATGAACCACCAAATCGCCTTCCGACAAGGCGGAGGCTTCGGCGATGAACTGAGCCCCCTTCTTTTTCTTGCGGGCCGGTCGCGCCAAGCGGTCGCCCAGGATATCCTGCTCGGTAATCAGCGCGATGTCTGGGGACGTGAATCCGTGATCCAGGCCCAACACCACCATGGCCATTTTGCCCTTGGGCAGGTCTTGGATATTGCTCCAGCCCTCGACGTCTTCCAGACCCTTGACGCCATGGTCGCGCAGCAGTCCAGCCAGCCGGTCCCGCGATCCCGCCGTCCAGGCCGCCACCACCACGCGACGGCCACGCTTGGCCTCCGCCTCCATATGCTCACGCAGAGAATCATAGAGATTGACGCCGGGCTGAGCCCGGATATCGGAAAAGTCCCGTCCCAGCCGCCCACCGGCATCAACCACTCGGCCGATTCCTTCGACCTGATCGAACGGCGAAAGCTGAACCACGGGCCGCGAAGCCAGCAGACGGGTCCATTCCTCGCGCTCTAGATAGAGTTTGGGCGGCGGCACCAGATGGTAAACCATGCCGGATTCCACCAACCCGGACCCGGTCATGGAGACGCGGGCATCGTAATATTCCAAGATCAGGGCATGGCGGGCGGTCAAAGCCTCGTCGGACTGGTAGTCAAGGATGACCGCCGCATCGGGCACAAAGGCGAACAGGGTGTCGAGGCCATCGTGGAACAGCGGCAGCCAATGTTCCATCCCGATGAATTTGATGCCTTCCGAAACGCTCTCATAGAGCGGATCGCTTCCCTGTACCGCTCCGAACATTTCCCGATAAGCGGCACGGAAACGCGCGATAGAGCCTTCGTCGAGCCCCACTTCGCTGACCGGACGACAGGCGAATCCCTTAACCTTGCCGGTGGTGCGCTGGCTCATAGGGTCAAAGCTGCGGACAGCCTCGATCTCGTCACCGAAGAAGTCGAGCCGCATGGGTTCTGCCGCCCCAGGCGGGAACAGATCGACAATACCGCCGCGCACGGCGAATTCCCCCGGTTCCATCACCGTATCGGCCCGCGTATAGCCGCTGCTGCCTAGAAACGAAACCAGGCGCTCGATGGAGAGCCGACTTCCCGCCTTGGCGGTCAGGGTCGCCCGTGTCAGGGCTTCCATGGGCGGCACCCGTTGGGCCAGGGCGGCAACGGTGGTCAGAACCAACCGCGGAGCCTTGGGCGCCCCTTCAGCCAAGCGAGCCAAGGCGTCGATACGCCGGGCCACCACATCCACATTGGGGGAAACCCGGTCATAGGGCACACAGTCCCAGGCCGGGAATTCGATGATTTGCAGATCGGGCGCGAAGAAGGCCAAGGCTTCAGCCATGCGCGCCATACGGCCATCGTCACGGGCGACGAAAAGAACATCCCCCGCTCCGCCCTTGCGTGCGAGTTCGGCGGTCAGCAGGGCATCACGGCCCTCCGGCGTTCCGGCGACGGTGACCCGCCCCGGCTCCAACAACAGAGTATTAAAGTCTTTCAACGTCTTGCAGCTTCGTTTTGAACAAACTTTTTAATCATGGCCATGACATCATCGTCCCATTCGGATGGAACGGCTTCCTTGCCGGTCACCCAGTTGAACAGGTCGGTGTCGTTCTCGGCCAAAAGCAGCTCGAACCGATCCAGCTGCGCCAGAGTAAGGGAGGCGAGATACCGTTCGGCAAATCCACCGAACAGAATGTCGTTCTCGTTAGAGCCCATATAGTGGGCTCGGTGCATCACACGCTTAAATTTGGAACTATCCATCTCACCAAGCATTGCGTCGGTTTCGAAGAGGCTTAGGATATAGCCCCTCGTTCCACTCCTGTCAGCTTTTCACATGCGCCCACAGAGTCTGTTTCCTCTCTTCGCTCCGGTGACCACCTTGCCGGGGGTTGGGCCACGCTTGGCCCCCCTCTATGAAAAATTGGCGGGGGGCAAGGTTGTTGACCTGCTCTGGCACCTTCCTTCCGGCGTGATCGACCGTCGCTTTTCCCCGAAAATAGCTGATGCCCCCGATGGCAAGGTTGCCACTTTGGTGGTGCGGGTGGATGAGCATTTCCCCTCCGAATCGTCAAAGCGGCCCTATCGTATTCGGTTGTCCGATGAAACCGGTTTCCTGCATCTGGTCTTTTTCCATGGCCGCGAGGACTGGCTGCGCAAGCAGTTGCCCGTTGGGGAGATCCGCGTCATCAGCGGTGTGGTCGAACATTTCAATAATGAAATCCAGATCACCCACCCCGATCACATTGTTCCCTTGGACCAAAAGGCCGAGGTCATGAGTGTGGAGCCGGTCTATCCCCTGACCGCCGGTCTGACCGGTCGTCTGGTGGCGAAATCGGTCAAGGCCGCCCTGGTCAAGGCCCCAGATTTGCCGGAATGGCAAGACCCGGCCTGGTTCTCCCGCCAGGGCTGGCCCGGCTGGCATCAAGCTCTTGAAACCATGCACAGCCCCGTCGACGAATGGGCCGCGACCCAAGACAGTCCGGCACGGCGGCGCCTCGCCTATGATGAATTGCTGGCCAATCAACTGGCGCTGGCCATGGTGCGGGCGCAGATGCGCCGCCTTAAGGGACGCCCGCTGATGGGCGATGGGCGATTGCGGGCCAAGGTGCTGGCCGCCCTTCCCTTCAACCTGACCGGAGCGCAAAGCCGTTCCCTGGCCGAGATCGATTCCGACATGGCCACCGATTGCCGTATGCTGCGACTGCTTCAAGGCGATGTGGGCAGCGGCAAGACCGTGGTCGCCCTCCTCGCCATGCTGACCGCCGTGGAGACCGGAGCCCAGGCCGCCATGATGGCTCCCACTGAAATCCTGGCCCGCCAGCACTTCTCCACCATCTCTCCCTTGGCCGAAAAGGCGGGCATTCGGCTGGCCCTGCTGACCGGTCGCGACAAGGGCAAGGCGCGGGACAAGATTTTGTCCGCCCTGGCGGAGGGAGAGATCGACATTCTGCTGGGAACTCACGCCCTGTTCCAAGAAGACGTGACCTTCAAGGATTTGGCTTTGGCTGTTATCGACGAGCAACATCGCTTCGGAGTGCATCAACGCCTAGAGCTGGCGGCAAAGGGTGTGGCAGTGGATATGCTGGTCATGACCGCCACGCCCATCCCCCGCACCTTGTTGTTAACCGCCTATGGCGACATGGACGTCTCACGCCTTGATGAAAAGCCGCCCGGTCGCCAACCCATTGATACGCGGATTGTACCTTTGTCCCGGCTTGACGATGTCGCTTTGGCCGTGGGCCGCGCCATTGACGGCGGAGCCAGAGTCTATTGGGTCTGCCCCCTGGTCGAAGAGTCGGAAACCTCCGACCTTGCCGCCGCCGAGGATCGCCATCGCCAGCTGACCCAGCAATTCGGCGACCGGGTTGGTCTGGTCCATGGCCGCATGAAGCCCACCGCCAAGGATACGGTGATGGAGAAATTCGCCGCCGGTGAGTTCGACATCTTGGTTGCCACCACCGTCATCGAGGTGGGAGTCGATGTGCCGGAAGCGACGATCATGGTGATTGAGCACGCCGAACGCTTTGGTTTGGCCCAGCTGCACCAGTTGCGCGGCCGAGTAGGCCGGGGTGACAAGGCGTCTCGGTGTCTGCTGCTATACGGACATCCTTTGGGGGAAGTCGCCAAGGCCCGCCTTGAAATCATGCGCTCCACCGAGGACGGCTTCGCCATTGCCGAGGAGGATTTACGGCTGCGTGGCGGGGGGGAAATGCTTGGAACCCGACAAAGCGGCATACCTGAATTCAAACTGGCCGATCTGACCCTACATGGAGAGCTTTTAGCGGCAGCCCGCGATGACGCTAAACTGATTTTGGATCGTGACCCCGACCTGAAAAGCCCCAGAGGAGAGGCGTTAAAGGTCTTACTTTATCTGTTCGAAAGAGATGCCGCGGTAAGAACTTTGCGCTCCGGTTGACTGGCGATACAGCTATGCTGTCAACTCGGTTCACATACAGGGTTTAAGCTTGATTAGCCCTCAAGATACGCTACTTTCGTATAAGTCACCGTTCCAACCGGATGGGCAAAAATTCGTGGATAAGACCAAACCTTGCGCCACAGCCCGCAGGACAAGTCTTGGGCTAATCACGCTCATGCTGACTATGGCCATATGGCATTCCTGGATTGGTTGGAAATCCAGTGATCTGGCTGCGGAATCCCTGGTTTCCACCCTGACGAAGACTCTTGAATTCCAGACGGACACCACCTTCCGCGCCATCGACAATCTGTTGTTGGAGGCCAGCCAGCGCATCGACCCCGACCATTGGCCCGATCCGGTGCTGGTTCAGTGGTTCCAAAGCCGATTGGTCGCTTTTCCAGAAGCCCGTAATTTAATCGTGGTGACACATACTGGTCAGTCCGCCGGTCCCGGTCTTTCCTCCT